>CALKTZ010000998.1 GCA_937997355.1 uncultured Planctomycetales bacterium
TGCAAGACGTCGAACGCTTCGTCGGTTTCGTCCAGAATCCGTCGGATGAAGTACAGCAATCGGCGATCGTACAATTCCACCAGCGACCGGAAAGCTTCGCCGTCTCCCCGCTGGGCCAGGACGACGAGTTTTTCCTCTTCCGCCTCATCCATGCCGGACCACCCCTCACGAGCCCTGCGTTGCCCTTCATGATCGCCGGTCCCAACACCTCGGCATGATCGAACCGATCGCCCCTCAATTTCAAGGCCGCTGCACCCCCCGAAAGGTTCACCACGAGGGCAAAATCGGCGAAAATCTACAACAACCACGCAAGCACGCAGCCGCACAACAGGCGATCGAACGAAATACGAAGCGCATGGCTTACTTCGGAGGGCTGTCCATCGGCTTGATCATCGTGCCGATGACGAACAAGCCGGCGCATCGGCGCCGGCCTGAACGCGAACCGTGTCGTTGTGCTGCTCTTCCTTGAACGATCAGCGGCCACCGGTGATGCCGGCTTTGCGTCGGCCGCCCGGCTTCTTCTCTTCCGAGCTTCGCCAGGCGGGAAGCCGGCGAGACAGGTGGACTCGACGACGGGCCGGCGCCCTCGCGACCAGGAACAGGCCCCCGAGGAAGATCGACCGGGTGATCGAGACGGCCGGATCCTGCTCGATGGCCGGCTCCGGTCTCGATGGGCCTTCCGGGATGGGAAGTTGGGCTCGCACCGATGGCGGCCGTGCCGGGACCGGCGTCGGTGCGGGCTCCGAGTCGCCCGACAGCAATCCCATGGCCGCGTCGATCAGCGAGGCGCGGTCGAGGCCGGGGATGATCGTTTCCGCGCGAGCGTCGGTCGGCCGCGAAGGAGCCCGGGTGGGCGATGTTTCCGGTCCTTCGGTCGCCGCGGCGGGCTCGGACTCGGGTTGAGGTTCCGATTCCAGCTCGGCCTCTCCGTCGAGGCGGAACTCGTCGAACGCTTCGTCCAGGCCGAGGACCGTCCGCTGCCAGGCGGCCGCGGGAGTCGTCTCTTCTTCGGTTGGAGGCGTGTCGATGTCGGGGTCTTCCGTCGGCTCCTCGTCGTCTCCTCCCTCATCATCTTCCGGAGAGGCCGAGAGGCTCTGCCCGGACGGGTTGCCCATCGCATCGGCCAGGGCCGCGAGTCCCTGGGCGTCGGCCGGTTCGGAGTCGGCCGAATCGAGGGTGATGATCGTGGTCAGGAGGGTTGCGATCAGTGGGATCGACGAATCCTGGGGCTGAAGCAAGGTGAGCGCCGGCGTCCCCAGGATCGGAGACGCGACGGTCAGGCCCCCGAGCGAGAAGAGCAGCAGGGTGGCGAACTCGACCCCCTGCGTCGTCGCATAGATCTGGAGATTTCCCCCCTGAATCGAGGCGAAGGCGAGCGAGGTCGGATTGGGGAGGTTGGGCGAGAAGTAGATCTGATCGACGCTCAGCCCGAAGAATCCCCCCGACAGCAGCGCGACGTTCCCGTCGTCCTGATTGGCGACGACGAGACCGTCGTAGCCGTTCGCGCCTCGAAACATGACGGCGTCCACCGGATCGAGCCCCCCCGAGGAGAAGACCCGCGTGGTGGGGGAACTCGTCATCAGGCCGGAGATCAGGGTCACGAGGCGCGTGCCCGGATTCAGCGCGACCACATCCAGCCCGGCGCCGCTGAAATTCCCGACGAAGATCTCTCCGGGGGCCTGGGCGAGCGTGATGATCTTGGGGTTGGCGTCGTTGAAGAAACCGCCGCCGATCCCCGGCAAGATCCGAATATCCTTCGAGGTGCTGTTGCTCACGAGGATGTCGGAAACCCCGTCGCCATTGACGTCTCGGTAAGAAAGGGAGGTCGGGCCGACTCCCGCCTGGAGCCTTGGCCCTTGCACGAACGAATACTTCAAGCCGTCGGACTGATTGAGGAGGACGACGACGTCGTTGGATCCCTTGTCGGCGACGATCAGGTCGAGCT
>CALKTZ010000999.1 GCA_937997355.1 uncultured Planctomycetales bacterium
CTCGGCCAATTGCCCGGCGGAGCCGGTCGATTCCGAGCATCCCCTTTATATCCTGTACACCTCGGGTTCGACGGGCAAACCGAAGGGGATCCTCCACACCACGGGGGGGTATCTCCTGAGTTCCGCCATCACCACCAAGTGGGTCTTCGACCTCAAGGACGACGACACCTACTTCTGCACGGCCGACGTCGGCTGGGTGACGGGGCACACCTACCTCGTCTACGGCCCGCTCGCCAACGGCGCCACCTGCGTGATGTACGAAGGGGCCCCGAACTGGCCCGATGAAGGGCGATTCTGGAAGATTATCGAGGATTACAAGGTCACGGTCTTCTACACGGCCCCGACCGCGATCCGCGCCTTCATGAAATGGGGCGAGCAGTTCCCCCGTCGTCACGACCTGCGCCTCCTCGGCACCGTGGGCGAGCCGATCAATCCCGAAGCCTGGATGTGGTACCACAACGTCATCGGCGACGGCCGCTGTCCGATCGTCGACACCTGGTGGCAGACCGAGACCGGCTCGATCATGATCGCCCCGCTCCCCGGAGCGACCCCCACGGTTCCGGGCTCGGCCACCCGCCCCTTGCCGGGCATCGTCCCCGCAATCGTGACCAAGGACGGAACGCCCGTCGGTCCGAACCAGGGGGGCTTCCTGGTCATCACCCAGCCCTGGCCGTCCATGCTCCGGACGCTCTACGGCGACGACGAGCGATACAAGACGCAGTACTGGAGCGAAGTCCCCGGTTCCTACTTCACCGGCGACGGCGCCCGCCGCGACGACAACGGCAACATCGCCTATCGACGATGGAGATCGAGAGCGCCCTCGTCAGCCACAAGGCGGTCGCGGAGGCCGCCGTCGTCGGCAAGCCCGACGAACTCAGGGGGCAGGGAATCTCGGCATTTGTCACCCTGGAGTCGGGCTACAAGTCGAGCGAGGAGCTTCGCCAGCAACTCCGCACTCACGTCGTCAAGGAAATCGGCGCCCTGGCCCGCCCCGACGACATCCATTTCACCGACTCGTTGCCGAAGACCCGCAGCGGCAAGATCATGCGGCGTCTCCTCCGCGACATCGCCGCGGGCCGCGAGAGCACCGGCGATACCACGACCCTCGAAGATGCCGGCGTGCTGATGCAGCTCCGGAGCCTGGAGCAGGCTCATCAGGAAGAGGATTGAGCCGAATTTATCAAGACGGGAGGAGCAGCCTTGTTCCAGTCAAACGACGAGGAACAGGCCGCTCCTTTCTTCCCACGCGTCGATAGACGTCGGATGATTGAATCGAGAACGATGAGGAATCGAACGCAAAGAGCCGGGTCATCCGACCCGGCTCCTGTCATTGGCTCATTTGCAGCGATCGGGCCGCGATTGATCAATCAGATCGGATAGAGGTTCTTCAATTCTTCGCGGGCCTTCAGGCTCCCCTTGGCAGCCTTGATGAGGGGGAATGTTTGCAACTTGCCATCGACTTCCAGGGTCAATTGCCCGGTGCGGATGACCGAGGTCGCAACCCGGACGTAGCGGGTGGTGCCGTTCGGCAGCCAAACATGGATGCGCTGCAAATTGGGCTGGAAGGTTCGTCGGCTGACACCGGTGGTCTTCTTACCAACGCCACCGAGGTATTTCGCCTTACCGCGATCGGTCTTCTGGTTTCCGAAGGTGGTCTTCTTGCCACTGACCGCACACTGCCGACCCATGACCCAATCTCCTCAATCAAATTCGCTCGCGCGCTCGTCTGTCTCTGTCTTCCGTCACTCGCTGGTTTGGACGTCCAATTCCCCTGGATCGGCCGCAAGCTCCCAATGTCCGGCAATCCCGGCCATCAAGCTCATCGCCGAAGGCACGCAGCCCTGGCTCACTTCTTCGCCTTTTCCTTGGGCATCGGATTGTGAGTCTTGCTGCGTTGAATGTTGCCGCACTCGCCAACCAACTCGCAAACCTTGTGCGGCGGAAC
>CALKTZ010001000.1 GCA_937997355.1 uncultured Planctomycetales bacterium
TCCCCTCGGGATTCATGGCCCTGGGGACATCCGCGGCGACCGGCGAGGCCGCCGTCCCGACGCTGCTCGCCCGATCGGCGGTCCGGTCGGCGAGTCAGATCGCGGCGGGCAACCCCGTCGCCTCGTCGGCAACGGCCGAGGTCGCCTCCCTGGCCGATCGGGTGTTGAAGTCGATGTTCCTCGCGAAAGGGCTCGCGATCGGGACCTTCGCCCTCCTCGCGCTGGCCGGCGTCGCCTCGACCGCCGCGCTGGCCTTCCGGATGGCGAGCGTCGGAGCGACCGACTCCCAAGCGGATCGGAAGATTCAGCTCGAAACGGTCATCCGGGAGTGGGAGGCGAACGCGGCGCGAATCGACGGGAGCATCAAGCTCCGCATGACCACGCGCCACTTCCTCGAGGAGGTCCAATCGAGAGGGGGGACGCCCCTGACGAGCCGCCCCTCGATGAGGGATCGGTCGACGGCCGTCGAGCGTCCCCAATTCAAGAAACGCAAGAAGCCGCTGGTCGCGCAATCCATCGTCCTTTATGAATTCTCCGGCGAACGATTCCGGGTCCAGCAGTTCCTCCGGAGTGTCAACTTCCCCACAACCCCCGACCACGCGGAGACCTGGGACGGCAAGAACTGGATGGTGCGGCATCCGGAATTCGGCAACCTCGGGACACGCCCGAGGTTCGGCTTCTGGTTCGACGAGGCCTTCGGATTCGCCTACCCGACCATCTTCCGAGACGTCGATGACGGGTTCAGCTACGCGAGCCTGATCAAGCAGAGGGAATGCACCATCGAGGAGGAAGGCCGCCTGATCAAGATCCACGCCCCCGAGCGCGAAGGGGTCGCCATGAATCTCACCTATTTCACGTTCTGGCTGGACCCCGCCAAGGGGATGTTGCCCGTGAGGCACGAACGCGGCACCAAGGGACGGCCTCCCGAAAGTCGTTCGACCTGAACGAGGGGACGCCGACCTACGGGGAAGTCTTCGTGGAGGTCGACCAGATCGTCGAAAAGGCTTCGACCCGATTCGGTGCCGTGCTCGACCCGTCGACCTTCACCTTGAAATTCCCCAAGGGGCTGAAGGTCATCGACCAGAAGTGATCGCCTTTTTTCAGAAAATCCAGATATGAGCCCGGTCCGCTCATCGTCAGAGTCAGCTTTCGGGGAGATTGCGATGATGCACGAGCCCGCCCGAGAAACCGTCACACCCGAGGTCAAGGATCGAGAGGATTGCATGAACGGAATTCGACGAAGAGCAAGAACCGGCTTCACGCTGATCGAGCTATTGGTCGTGATCGCGATCATCGCGATCCTGATCGGCCTGCTGCTGCCCGCGGTGCAGGGGGCCCGCGAGGCGGCCCGCCGCACCCAATGCATCAACAACCTGAAGCAGCTGGCCCTGGGATGCCTCAACTATGTGGATACCCTCGGCGCGTTCCCGCAGGGTTCCTACATGATGCCCCCTCCGGGAGCGATGTCGATGCCGAGATCGGGGAGCCATGAACAGGGCCCCTGGATCGGCATCCTGCCGTTCATCGAGCAAGGCCCGCTCTACGCGGCCTTCAACTCGAACGTTCACTACACCGATCCGCCGAACCACTCGGTCATCTCGACCGGCCTCTCGGTCCACTGGTGCCCGAGCGACCCCGCCGTGAAGCAGGCCATCTACGTCTCACCCTCACTCCCCATGCGTTACACCAGCTACATGGGCAACGCGGGGACCTGGTCGTCCCCGGGGCGATTCCAGGACAAATCGTCCCCCGTCTTCGACAAGGCCCTCGCCCAGGCCAACGGCATCTTCCATTTCTACAGCAACACGACGTTGTCATCCGTCACCGACGGCACGAGCACGACGATGCTGGCGGCGGAATCGGCCTACGGGAAGCTCAAGCCCAACGACCAGCAGGAGTTCCACTGGTGGGCCTCCGGCAACTACTCCGACTCGATGTTCACGACCCTCTTCCCGCTCAACCCGTTCACGCGGTTCACCGACGGCAGCCTCTATCCGGGCGCGGATCTGGGGGTCGACGACCGCTATGCCTCGGCCGCGTCGAGCTATCATCCCGGCGGGGCGTGCGTCGTGTTCTGCGACGGCTCGGTCCACTTCATCAAGGACACGATCGACACCTGGGCCTTCGATCCGGAAACCGGCTGGCCCCTCGGGCTGGCCGTCACCCCGGACCCCTACACCGGGAACATCTACACCATGCCGCGCCCCCGGGGCGTCTACCAGGCGCTCTCGACGCGTTCCGGGGGGGAAGCCACCAGCGCGGGATCGTTCTAAGCACCTGGACTCAAATTTTCGATAATTGCGGTATGATCCGCATTCACCTTGAACCATCCACCCGCGACGAACTCCAATTCGTGCGGGCGCAAGCCCTCGCCGCCCAGGGTTCGCGCCCTCATCGAAATGCTCGCGCTAACGACGCCGGCTGGTCGGCACCGAGGATCGTCGCCCACCTCGGCCTTTGCGGCGGGACTATCCGCGACTTTCAGGCGATCGTTGACAGATTAGCTCACATACTGATGTAAATTTAACATATAAAATCCACAATTTTAGGCGACCTCAGTCCAGCCATCCGGTATCCGGTAGTTCGGAGGATCTCGTGCGCTTCATCTGTAGTGGATTTGCGGCACTGGTGTTGTTTGGCTGTAATTCTTCTTCGAATCCTCCATTGATCGAATTAATAATTCCAAAGGGATTCAATGGTACTGCTTACCTGTTGCAAGACCCAAACGGAGAGAGCATCCCATGGATCAATGGGCATTATCGGATTGTTATACCGGCCGATGGCATACTTCGTGTTCGTTCGACTGATCCGTTGAGACAATGGCATGTGTTATTGGCAAGGTTCGACGACGGTACGCCCCTTCCAGACTACACGAACTCCGACACACCTCAAACTGACGGCGAAGTTGCGTACCTCGGATCTAGCGGCGTAGCGGCCACTAGCAAAGGAATAACAGTTAAATATATTGAATTTCGCATAGGAAATACAAAGATGGAACGAAATTCAAAACTGGATGAACGATTGTTTATTAAAAAGTAGATAATTCACTGCCGGTCAAATAATTGGGGTCCGGCCCGAGGGGCGATCTCCGAATTTGTTTGGGGAAAAGACTTGCCTTCGCCCGACTCCCTCGCCTTATGATAGCTTGGTCTTTTGTCAGAGGTTCGCGACGGCTCGCAGGGCTTGGGGTTGGCTTGGGCCACGATCCGGATTTCGATCTCCTCGGGGGGCAGGTTCATCATGAACAGGGTGGAACACGAGCTCGCCGGCCGCCAGGGGTCCGGCGCGGTCCCCGCCGAGACGCTGGAGTTCGTGCGCAAGGTGCGCGAACGGGTGGGGACGGTGGTGGTCGGCCAGGACGAGGTCGTCGAGCGATTGCTCATCGCGCTCTTCACGGGCGGCCATCTCC
>CALKTZ010001001.1 GCA_937997355.1 uncultured Planctomycetales bacterium
GAGCCCGAATACCAGCCCTCGGTGCCGACCTCGCGCAACCGGAGCATGAAGCCCTCGGCCAAGCCGGCCCCCTCGGAGAGCATCCCTCCCCTGACGGCGCCGACCACCAGCACTCCACCCAAGAGCACGCGGGCCCTGGTGGATCGCCACTCGGCCCAGGCCTCGCTGGAAAGCACGTCGACCGGCCGGGTCCGTCGGACCAGCCTGAGCGCCGACTTGCGGCCCTATCTCGATAACGCCACCGCGTCGGAACTTCTCTTCCCCGCCCGGGCCGATCGCCCCTGGAAGTACATCGTCGTCCACCACAGCGCCCACGAAAAGGGGAGCTATGACGCGATCGACCTCGAACATCGGAAAGTCCTGGGTTACGACGGGTGCGGCTACCACTTCGTGATCGGCAACGGGACCGAAAGCGGCGACGGCGAAATTCAGGTCGCCCAGCGATGGATCAACCAGAAGCACGGCGTTCATTGCCGCAACGCCAAGAACTCCGACATCGACGAGTACGGCATCGGGATCTGCCTGGTCGGCGACTTCGAGAAAAACAAGCCCACCGCCCGGCAAATCGCCGCGATGAAGGCCCTGGTTGCCTACCTGAGCGAGCGATACAACGTCGCCGAGCCCAAGATCGAAACCCATGCCCACCTGGCTTCGACGCCGACGGTTTGCCCGGGCAAGTTCTTCCCCGAAGATTCGCTGTTCGGCACGAACCCGACTACGACCAAGCCCGCCACCGCGGACAGCAAGGTTCGCCAGACGATCCCCACCTCATGGCGAGCCGTGCGTCGCACCAAGTGAGCAGATTGATTGATCGGCAAGAGCACCAGGAATGACCGCGAGCGGCTCCAGGGAAGGTTTATCGGGCCGTCGCCAAAAGTCCGATCTCCAACAAACCCGCATGATGCGGGTTTTGTTTTGCGCGCTTCCGCCCCATCAAGCTTGGCCCGCGCGAATGATCGCCTCCTGAAGCAGCGCGATGACGCTGAGGGAGTCCGTGATCTGACCTTCCCGCAACATCGAATACGCCTTATCCCAGGAGAAGCGGCGGGCGTGGAGTCGCTCCGACCCTTCCGGCTGGCTGATCCCTTCGCTCAGCTCGGTCGCCCGGAACAGATAGCCCGCCTCGTCGGAGACGGAATTCGAGAGGTGGATGAGTCCACCCAGCGGCTCCAGCCGGCCGGCGGTCAACCCCGTCTCTTCGAGCAGCTCGCGCCTGGCCGTCTCCTCGACCGACTCGCCATCGGGACATCCCCCCTCGGGGATCTCCCAGGAATAGGTGTCGAGCGGATATCGATGTTGCCCGACCAGCCAGACGCCCCCCTCCCGATCCACGGGCAAGACGCCGACGGCGCGGTTCTTGAAATGGACCACCCCGTAAATGCCGGAGGCTCCATCCGGGCGGAGCACCTGATCTTCGCGAACGCGAATCCACGGGTTGTCGTAGACAACCCGCGCGCTCAAGGTTTTCCAGGGGTTGGAGCGATCGACGTCATCCATGGGGAGGGAGACCGGTGCTCAGCCCTTGTAGACGGCCTGGAGGGTGATCCCCATGTCGGCCGGGCTCTTGGCGACCTTGATCCCCGCCGCTTCCAGCGCGGCGATCTTGTCGGAAGCCTTGCCGGACCCGCCGGAGATGATCGCCCCCGCGTGCCCCATGCGCTTGCCCGGAGGCGCGGTCTGCCCGGCGATGAAGGCCGCGAGCGGCTTGGTGAATTTGCCGGAGGCTTTCAGGG
This sequence comes from uncultured Planctomycetales bacterium, assembly GCA_937997355.1. Classification (GTDB taxonomy): domain Bacteria; phylum Planctomycetota; class Planctomycetia; order Isosphaerales; family Isosphaeraceae; genus CALKTZ01. Next base: position 1,734 of record CALKTZ010001001.1, read on the forward strand.
CCGCCGCCTGCTCCTCGGCATTGCCGCCGATTTCGCCCATCATGAGGACGGCGTCGGTATCGGGGTCGGCCTCGAACATGTTGAGGACGTCGACGAAGTTGGTGCCGTTGACGGGGTCGCCGCCGATGCCGATGCAGGTGCTCTGCCCGATCCCCAGGCTCGTGAGCTGCCAGACCGCCTCGTAGGTGAGGGTCCCGGATCGGCTGACGACGCCGACTCGCCCTTCCTTGTGAATATAGCCCGGCATGATGCCGATCTTGCACTTCCCGCCGGGCGTGATGATCCCCGGACAGTTCGGGCCGATCAGACGCACGTCGGGGTGGTGGGCCTTGAGATAGGCGACGGCCCGCGCCATGTCGATGACCGGAATCCCCTCGGTGATCGCGACGATGACGGAGATCCCGGCATCGGCGGCTTCCATGATGGCGTCGGCGGCCCCCGGCGGGGGGACGAAGATCATGGTTGCGTTCGCGCCGGTGGCCTTCACGGCCTCGGTGCAGGTATCGAAGACAGGCAGCCCGAGTGCCGTTTCGCCGCCCCGCCCGGGCGTCACGCCGCCGACGAGGTTCGTCCCGTAAGCCTTGCACTGTTCCGAATGAAAGGCCCCGGACTTGCCGGTAATTCCCTGGCAGATCAGCCGCGTGTTCTTGTCGACGAGAATACTCATTGCTTGTTCCAACCCTTTGATGGCCCCGGCCGATGTCGAGCGGTGCCGAATTCCGATCGCTTCCGCGTGATTCAGGGGCAGGATGCCGGGGATGAGGAGTTCGGCTGCCTGCCCGGATTCTCCGGTGTTGATCCGCCTCCGGCCCCCTTCAATGGATCGAAGGTCTCGCGGTGGCGGGCCGGAGCGATGGTTCAAGGATTGCCGATCAGGAGGCCGGATCAGGCGACGGACTTCTTCGCGGCCGCGACCACCTTCTCGGCGGCGTCGGTCAGGCCGTCGGCGGTGATGATCTTCCGGCCGCTCTCCTTGAGGATCTTCTTCCCGAGCTCGACATTCGTCCCTTCGAGGCGGACGACCAATGGGACGCGGAAGTCAATCTCGTCGTAGGCGGCGAGGATCGCGGTGGCGATCGTGTCGCATTTCATGATCCCGCCGAAGATGTTCACCAGGACGGCGTTCACCCTGGGCTCGCTCAGCAGGATGCGGAAGCCTTCAAGGACCTGGTCCTTGTTGGCGCCGCCGCCGACATCCAGGAAGTTGGCCGGCTCGCCGCCGTGATACTTGATCAGGTCCATCGTGCTCATCGCGAGCCCGGCGCCGTTGACCAGGCAGGCGATGTCGCCGGTCAGGTTCACGAAGCTGAGGCCGCTCCTGGACGCGCGAAGCTCGGCGGGGTCTTCCTCGGTCTCGTCGAGCATGGCCGCGAGATCGGGGTGGCGGAACAGGGCGTTGTCGTCGAAGACGAACTTGCAGTCGAGCGCCAGCACGTCCCCTTTCTCGGTGACGATCAGCGGGTTGATCTCGGCGAGCGAGGCATCCTTCTCGATCGCCAGCTTGACGAAGTTCTTGAGGAACTGGACCCCCTTCTTCGCCGAGGCCCCGGTCAGGCCGAGCGCCTGGCAGACCTTGCGGGCCTGGAAGTCGGCCAGACCGAGCCCCACGTCGATCGGCTCCCGGTGGATCTTCTCGGGGGTGTCGTGGGCGACCGTCTCGATCTCGACCCCGCCTTCGGTCGAGGCCATCAGGACGGGGCATTGCTTCTCGCGGTCGATCGCCAGGCCCAGGTAGAGTTCCTTGACGATATCATGACCGACCGTGACGAGGACCTTGGAAATGGCCTGCCCCTGCTCGCCGGTCTGATAGGTGACGAGGGTCTTGCCGAGGAGGCTCGCGGCGGCCTTCTCGGCCTCCGCCGCCGAGCGGACGAGTTGAACCCCCTTGGCCATCCCATCGGGCCGAGGCTTGCGCCCGCCGGCGATTTCGAGGGCTTCCTTGCGATCGACCTCCGGGCCGACCGCGACCCCCTTCCCTCGTCCGCCCTCATGAACCTGGGCCTTGACGACCACGAGTCCGCCGCCGAGCGTCTCGTAGGCTTTTGCCGCCTCCGCCGCGGCCCCGACCACGATCCCGTCCGGGACCGCCACGCCGGCGCCCTTGAGCAGCTCTTTCGCCTGATATTCGTGGACCTTCATGCCGCCACGATCCCCTCGAAGAATGAGATCGATGCCGCGCCTGAACAGAAGGACGGTATCGTGTCTCTGATAACCAAGTCGTTGTTCCAAGTCGGGCGAGGACGCGCCGTCGGTCCGTTCGATCGAGCCGGTTCCTCTGCACATGCCGACGATCGACGCCGTTTTTTTGGTCCGCCAGTTGTACCGCGCGGGGCCCGCGTTTTCCAGCGGAAAGGCCGTGAGCCGAAAGTTGTTAAGGTCGAAATCGCGCAACGATGCGCATGTCCCCGGCGTGACACTCCGGGCTTCCCGGGTTAAGATTCTGGAAGGACAACCGTCCGAAGCCTCTCGACTCGAACCGATCACCATTCTCAACCGAAAGGGAACTCGTCCGAAGCGAGTGCGGCCGACGCCTATTGAGAAAAGGAT
>CALKTZ010001002.1 GCA_937997355.1 uncultured Planctomycetales bacterium
ATAGCCAAGCTCGGCAATATAAACCCTGGCCGACTCTCCCCGACCCACGATGCAAACCTGGCAAGGCCGGGCGATGTCACGCCATTCCGTCAGATAGACCCCATCCGGCGAGAAGAGCTGGATTCGGCTGTTCTCGCGATCGGCGACGTAAACCGTCCCTTGGTCGTCGACGGCGATCCCGTGCGGCACCAGGAATTCCCCCGGCTCCGTCCCCGGTCGTCCCCAGGAGAACAGCAAGGTCCCGTCCGGGGCGAACTTGTGAATCCGGGCATTGCCGTAGCCGTCGCTGACGTACATCTCCCCCTCGGGGGAGAGGGCCAGGTTGGTCGGGAAGTGGAACGGCCCCGCCTGCCGGACGATCGTGCGGAAATCGACGCTCGTTGCTCCCGTGTCGGACGGCTTGCCGCTCGTCCCCAGGGTGAGGAGCAACTCGCCGTCGGGGGTGAATTTCCGGACCGTGTGGTCGAGGTCGTCGGTGCAGTAGACCGAGTCGTCGGGGCCGATCGTGATGCCGTGCGGTCGGGCAAACAATCCTTCCCCCCAGGACGAAATGAAATTCCCCTCCCGATCGAAAATCATCACCGGGTGCTCGCCGCGGTTGAACACGAAGACCCGATCCGCCGAGTCGACCGCCACGGCGGTCACCTCGTTCCAGGTCCATCCGTCGGGGAGTTTCGCCCAGTGATCATTCGGGGTGAAGCCGTAACGTTCGCAGGCCGACGAGGCAATCGTCTCGGGCTGAGGCATCGGGAAATCCTGATGGGACGAAGGGATCTCTTGAGAGTCGCGAGGGAGTCTGGAGCCGCATTTCATGCAGAACGTTCGGGAGCGGCTTCATCCGAGAGTTCGGGCAGCATCCAGGCGAAGAGGGCCGCGGGGAGGAAGAGGAAACCGGCGGCCAGCAGCGCCGGGCGGTAATCGCCGACCTTCGAAAAGAAGCCGAAGAAGACCGTCCCGAGCCCCGCGACGATCCGCCCGAAGTTGTAGCAGAACCCCGCGCCGGTGGTCCGGAGCAATGTGGGGAACAGCGGCGGCAGGTACATCGTGAAGAGGGCGAAGAGCCCCTGAGAAAGCCCCATCGCGAAGAGGCCGACCGGCAAGACCCGATAGCCGAGCGGCTGCCGGTAGGTGAGGAACATCGCCAGGAAATAGGTCACGCAGAGAAACGCGATCGTGCGGCGATAGCCGAAAACCCGCGCGATCGCGGCGGCGGCGAAATTGCCGATGATCGACGACAGCATGACCAGCCAGACCATGTTGCTGACGAGCGTCCCCTTGGCCGCGTCGGTCCATTCCGCCAGTTCGGGCAGGTTGCGCAGATGCTGCAAGTACCAGAACTGGAACGCCCAGTGCGCCGAGAGCGAGAGGGCGCAGACGATCAGGACCAGGATCGTGGTGCGCCGGATCTCGCCGCGGAAGAGGTCCAGGAACGCGGGCTCGGCGGCATCGGAGGTTTGCTTGGCCGCATGCCATTCCTCGGGCTCGGGGACCGCCCGGCGAATCCAGAGGACCAGAAGCGCGGGCAGGACCCCCACCAGGAACAGGGAGCGATTCGAGAACCCCGCCAGGATGAAGAGATAACTCGCGAGCCCCGCGAGCATGAACCCGAGATTGACCCCGGTTTGCAGGATGGCCGCCATCCAGGGGCGCCATCGCCGGGGCCAGGTCTCCGAGAGGATCGCCGCCCCCACCGCCCACTCGCCGCCGATCCCGAGCGCGGCCAGGAATCGGAAGATCAGGAGGTGCCACCACGTTTGCGCGAAGAACGAAAGGCCGGTGAACGAGGCGTAGGTGAGGATCGTGAGCATCAACGCACGACTCCGGCCCATCCGGTCGGCGATCCTGCCGAAGAACCCGCCGCCGAGCGCCCAGCCGAACAGGAACGCCGCCTGAATCCACGAGCTGTAGTAGCCGACGTTCGGGTCCTTCTCGCTCGAAGCCCCCAGCAGCTCGGCGACGAACGGCGCCGCGATCAGGACATACAACTGCATGTCCAGGCCGTCGAACAGCCAGCCGAGCCAGGCCGCCAGGCCCGATTTCCATTGCTCGGGGGTCAGCTCGCTGAGTCGTGTCGCCTCGGGCGGCTCGATCGCGTATTGCGAAGAGGGGGTATCTTCCGAGTGGGGGGAGGATTGGAGGGTGCTCATGCGTTCGATCAATGTCCCTTCGACCAGATGTGGAAACCGTGAGTCTTCACCGGGATGCGGTACAGGCTCTTGTCGATCGTGACGTAGAGCACATTGTCGTCGTCGCCGACGCCGAATTCCACGTTGCTGGGAATCCCCCTCCAATCTTCGAACAGGCCACCCTGGTTCGCCGGGCCGGTGGAGAGGAACGCGAGCTCCTTGCCGGCAGGATCGATCACCTTGATCCCCGGCCGCGCCAGGCTCCGGAGGGCGAGGTAGATGTTCCCATCCGTGTCGACCCGCATGCCGTCGCAGCCATTCTCCTTGCCGAAGTCGGCCAGGGTTCGGCGCGGGCCGTTGACAAGCCCCGCGTCGTCGAGCGGAAAGGCATAGACCTTCATCGCCCCTCGTTTGGGCTCGGGATCTTGCGGCGAGAGGCGGTTGCCGCCGTTGTTGTGATCGATGACGTAGAGGGTCCGGCCGTCCGGGCTGAGGGCGACTCCATTGGGCTTCTCGACCTCGTGCGTGATCTCGATCACCTTGCCATCCGGTTCGAGCCGATAGACCGCCTCGCGTTCCAGCTCGCGGGGCTCCGTCCCGCCGTAACGGGGATCGGTGAAGTAGATGCGGCCCTTCGAATCGAGGCACAGATCGTTCGGCGAATTGAGGCGTTTCCCCTGATAGCGATCGGCGATGACCTCGCTCTTGCCGGTTTTCAGGTCCCAGCGGCGCACGCAACGGCCGCCGCCATCGGCCCCGTCGCAACTTATCAGGTGGCCCCGGCCGTCGTAGATCAGGCCGTTCGACTTGAAGGCGCGATCGGTGAACACCGTCACGTCGCGGGTCTTCGGGTCGAAGCGGAGGATCATGCCGTCGTCCTTGCCGAACGGCATGTCGGTGAAGTAGATCGCGCCGTCGGGGGTGGCCGCCGGTCCTTCGGCGAGGCCGCTGTTGAGCTTCGCCCGCCGGGTGTGGAGCCGTTCCAGCCTGGCCCCCGCCGGGAAGATCGTGTTCTCCGACGGTTCGGCGGCCTGGGCCGGCATGGTCAGGGCTATTGTCGAAAGCCCCAGAACCAGCCAATTCTTCGCGTTGCCGATCAACTTCGTCTTCGTCATGCCAGGATCTCCTTGACGACGCGGGCCCCGTTCACGCCGGTGAGCTTCTCCTTGAGCCCGTTCTGCTCCAGGTAGAGCCCTTCGTGATGGAGTCCCAGCAGGTGGAGGATGGTCGCGTGCCAGTCGGGAACGCCCACCCGGTTCTCGACCGATTTGAGCCCCAGCTCGTCGGTCGCGCCGAAGGTTGTTCCGGCCTTCACCCCGGCCCCGGCCATCCAGGTGCAGAAGGCATTCTTGTTGTGGTCGCGACCCGCCTTGCGCACGTCCTTGTCGGCGGGAAGCTGGGCGATCGGCAATCGGCCGAACTCGCCCCCCCAGACGACGAGGGTGCTGTCGAGGAGCCCTCGGCGCTTGAGGTCGCGGATCAGGGCGGCGATCGGCTGATCGGTCCGGCCGCAGGCGTCCCGCAGTCCCGACTCGATCGCGGTGTGGTTGTCCCAGATCTGCGCATTGATGTAGAGCTGGACGAACCGGACCCCCCGCTCGACCAGACGGCGTGCGATCAGGCAGCGACGGCCATACGAATCGGTCGGCGACTTGCCGATCCCGTACATTTCCTGGGTCTCGGGGCTCTCCCCCGAGATGTCGAGCGCCTCGGACGCCGCGAGCTGCATCCGGGCGGCCAGCTCGTAGCTGGAGATCCGGGCGTCGAGATTGGGCTGGCCGACATGCCGTTTCTTGTGGATTTGATCCAGCTTCGAGATCAGATTCCGCTCGATCTGCTCGACCTCGGCCGGTCGGGCAAGCTCCGGCTTGAGGTCGAGGACCGGCGAGCCGACCGATCGGAACCGCGTCCCCTGGAAGATCGGCGGCAGGAAGCCGGCTTGCCAGTTCTCGACGCCGTTGATCGGCAAGCCGAGGGGGTCGTCGAGCACGACGTACGCGGGCAGATTCTGGTTCTCGCTCCCCAGCCCATAAACCACCCACGAGCCCATCGACGGCCTCCCCGGCCCCATCTTCCCGGTCTGGATCAGGTAGATGGCCGGCTCATGCGTCAGGTTGGTGGTGTACATCGATCGGATGAACGCCAGGTCGTCC
>CALKTZ010001003.1 GCA_937997355.1 uncultured Planctomycetales bacterium
GATCGCGATCGCTTCCTTTCCTCCGATCGCGAATGCAACCTCCCACTCCGGGACGGCCTTCAAGAGCTGGTCGACAATCCGTTGCTGAAATGCAGAGTCGTCGACGACCAGGATTTTCGCCGCGAATGTTCCGTCAATGTGAGACGGATTGCTGTTCTGCTCGGGCCGAGCGACGAGCAATTGCATGGGACCATCACTCCAGTGAATCCGCCGAGATCAAGCGACGCACGAGACCCTGAAAACTCCCCGGTGGACGGATTGTCATGGATTTCGCGGGAATACCCTTGGCTGCCAGGAGCCGATGATCGCCTTCAGGCTCGTGACCTGGAAAACTCGAAGCCGGGTCATACCACGAGAACCGCTCCGCCATGGAGTCTCGGCGAGATCGAGATCGCCCCGCCGGTGTCGGAACACGGGCGAGACGAATTCGCGCATGTTGTTCCAACAATCTAGCGATAGGACTGCCCCCCCGCTTTGTCAAAGCGGGATGAAACCAAGCGAGGCTTGATCACCGTCAGGTCGTGGAAGCGACTTGTCTTCTTTCGATCGAAGCCGCTAAAATCGGTGGCCTGGGGAAAGTTACAGCCTCAAGACGGGTTGAAGCCTTTCTTTCTTCGTATCGTGTTCTCTACTCCACGTTCGATGAGGAAATGCGGCCCCAATGCCTGACATTGAACGACGTCGAATCTATTTCTCGGGACACGTCCAGGGGGTGGGCTTCCGCAATACCGCGGAGCGGCTGGCAAGAGGTTACGACGTCGCGGGTTATGTGCGGAATCTATCAGACGGCCGCGTGGAGTTGGTCGTCGAGGGGAGATGGCCCTCCATCTCGGAGTTCCTCGCCGCGATCGTCACCGAGATGGAGCCTTACGTTCACGATGTTTCTTCGGAAACTGAAACAATTGGCGAACAATTGCTGACAGGTTTCCGTATCCAGCATTGATCGAGTGCGCGCGGAGCATTCAAACGTGCATTCGGTACTCTCCCTGGCTTTCTTCCCTTTCAATCGTGCAGAATGAAACGGATTGGGCCGGGGTGCATTCCTTGAATTTATTCGCCTGATTCAATCCTCGCCCTCATTTTCGAGCAACCAACCGGCCACCATGAAATCACTCACCATCGCACTTGCCACGGCCAAGGAAACGATCCGTCAGCCTGCGTTCTTCGTGACCGCCTTCTTCGCGAGCACGCTGCTGATCGTGACGATTTTCACGCCTTACTTCACGTTCGGCGAAGACATCAAGATGTATAAGGACACGGGATTAACGACGATCTCGTTCTTCAGCATGCTCCTGGCGTTGTTGACGGCAAGCTCGACGTTGGCGGATGAAATCGAGGGGAAGACGGCGATTACCCTCCTGTCCAAGCCGATCAATCGCCGCCAGTTCATCTTCGGGAAATTTCTCGGGATCGAGCTGGGGGTCCTCGTCCTTTATGTCCTGCTCGGGACCGTCTTCTCGGTGGGGGTTTGGTATAAGTTCGGTTATGACTTGAGGGAATCGGCCGGGAGTGTCGCGGAGGCGTCGAAAGCATTCCAGCAGGTGAAACAGGTCCTGCCCGGATTGGTCCTGGGCTTCTTCGAGGTGACCCTGCTCACCAGCATCAGCGTCGCGATCTCGACCCGCCTTCCCATGCTCGCCAACCTGGTCGTCTGCATCATGATCTTCTTCCTGGGCCACCTCAGCCCGGTCCTGGTTGAGGTTTCTTCCCAGCGAAACGTCCCCGAGCTCATTAGCTTCATGGCGAAGCTTTTCGCCTGGGCGCTCCCGTCGCTCGAATTCTTCAATGCGGGGCCATCGATCTCGACCGGGGCCGTAATTCCCTGGTTTGCCTATGTCCTCCCGACATTCGTCTACTGCATGTTGTACAGTGGAGCAGCGATTTTGTTCGCGTTCCTGCTGTTCGAAGACCGCGACCTGGCCTGAATTTGGTTCCCCTTGCCCCTGGTTCTGTAAAATCAAAGGGGGTTGCCGAGGGATCAAGCGGGCCTGATTCCCGAGCGGCCGGTCGTCCTCATGAATTCCGGCGGAATGTCCTTGCGGACATTTTCGGGGAGCGGAAGAGGTCGAACGCAGAGATCGCGACGCCTTTTATGAAGATTTTCCAGACCAGGGGATCCCACGCATGCACGCGGCCGCTTATCGTCGCGCCCGGAAGCTCCTGTCCTCCAAAGCCCAGCTCGTGCTTGCCCGGATTCTGGGCGCCTGTTTGTCGATCCTGATTTTTGCCCTCCTCGGGATCGTCTGTCTCTTCATGAGCTTGATGGCGGACCGGGGGGAGATGCGCGTCCCCCCCGATCAGATCGCTTCGCTCCCGAGCTGGATCGCCAGCCGGTCGCTGGTGGAAGAACCCGCGAATCCGACCGCCCCCGTAAGCCAGGATGTTTATCGGTTTTTCGAAAACACCGGCATCTTCCCCGTCATCGCGGGCAATTTGACGAGTTCGAATCCGATTCACAAGGGCATCGCACGTTTATTGAAGCGAGTGGTCCTCGCCCTGCCCGCCCTGGGGACAAACCTCGGCGCGCTGACAACCCTCCTGTTCGGGGGACTCTTCGGCCTCCTCCTTCTTTCGATCCTGGCCAAATGGCGACGGGCCGTCCTCGCGAGGGCCGCGACCGACGTGGCGAGCAACTTGCGAAGCCAGATTCACCGCCAGATGTATCGATTGGGCCAGTCGTCACTCCCCAACGAAGGAATCGGCCCGATCGTCAATCTCTGGACCCGCGAGGTCAACGACATCCGGGACGCCGTGTTCGCGGATCTGGCGATCATCCCCAAGGTCCACTTGCTGATGATCGGGATGGCTTTCGCCGCACTGGCCCTCTCTCCGATTTTGACGATTTTCCTGGCCTCGCTGGGAGCCGTCGTCTGGATGACATCCCGGGTGCTTGGGCGAGACGCGCGTTATCAGTTGCAACGGGCGCTCCATAACGGATCGACCAAGCTCTGCCTGCTCCACGAAGATCTTGGGCTGTTGCGCACGGTCCGGGTTTACAGCATGGAGCGGTTCGACAAGGAGCGGTTCGACACGCATCTCAACGAATACGACGATGCCGAAGTTCAGCGAATCGTCCACGAGGGGCGACTCAACGCCACGACCGTCTTGCTGTTCGGTGCCGCCCTCATCGTGGCCCTGGGAATGATCGGATACAACGTCCTCATCAGCGAGCGAATTTCGTTCGCCTCCATGATCATCCTGGTCGCCGCGCTCGCGGGGCTTGCGATCCCACTCACTGAGCTCTTCTGGATGCGGCGGGCCATTCGGAGAGCCGACCGATCCGCGAGGGGGATTTTCGAATTCCTCGAACGGCAACCCGAATTGCTTCAGCAGGTCGGGGCCAAGTTCCTGCCGCCGCTCGAACGCGCGATCACGATGGAGCAGGTCGTGCTCGAAAGTCGGTCGGGCCAGCCTCTGCTGAACGGAGTCACGATCACGATCGAGGCCGGGAGCCGCACGGCGATCATGGGATTGGATGAGGATGCGAGATTCGCGGTTTGCTGCCTCATCCCGCGACTGGTCGACCCCAAAGAAGGCCGCGTCGCTTTCGACGGCAAGGACCTCCGAGAGATGACCCTGGAATCGATCCGCGCGCAGGTGGCGACGGTCCTCCAGGCCGATCTGATCTTCTCCGATTCCGTGCTGGTGAATATCGGTCTCGGCGAACCGAACAACTCCCTGCCCCGGATCATCGAGGCCGCGAAGCTCGCCCACGCCCATCACTTCATCCAGGACTTGCCCAACGGCTATGACACGGTCATCGGGCCGATGGGGCATTACCTCAAGCCGCACGAGCAGTTCCGGATCGCGCTGGCCCGGGCCTGCCTCCACGACCCGTCGATCCTGATCGTCGAAGAGCCTTCGGGGTCGCTCGACGACGACATTCGCCACCTCATCGACGACTCGCTATCGAGGATCGCGATCGGCCGCACGCTGATCATCATCCCGCGACGTCTCTCGACGATTCGAACCTGCGATCAGGTTATCTTGCTCCACAATGGAAAGGTCGAGGAAAGCGGCCCCCCTCGGCAACTTCACGCGGACAGCAAGCTGTTCCGTCACATCGAATACACCGAATTCAACGAATTTGCCACGGGGAGCGTCGAGGCGGGCGAAATCCCCGTGTAACAACAAGCCCCAAGATCAAGCCGGGAGGAGCGGAGTAACCGCTCCTCCCGGCGATCGGCTTTGCTCGTTCGACCTCGACTCAGAAGAAGTCATCGACCGTGGGGGTGATGACCAGTTCGGCGACGTGCGCCCGAGGATGAAGGTCGACCAGGAACTTGACCGCGGCCGCGACATCCTCCGGCTGGAGAATCACATCCTTGCGTTCCTGGGGAACGGCAACGGGCCGGGCGTCGAGGATGGGGGTGTTCACCTCGCCCGGATAGATGACCGTCGAACGGATCCCGTTGGGGCCTTCCTCGCGTCCCAGGCAGAGGCCGAGAGCGGACTGGCCGAATTTGGAGGCGGAATATCCCGCGCCTCCCAACTTACTGGCGCGGATGCCAGCGATCGAGCAGATCTGAACGATCAGCCCTCCACCATTCTTTCGCATCGACGGGAGGACGAAATGGACGAGATTGTATGCGCCGGTCAGATTGGTCGCGATCATCCGGTCCCAGTCCGAGGGCTCCAGCACTTCAAGGCCGCGGTGCCGGACGTTCGTCCCCGCGTTGCAGATCAAGACGTCAATCGATCCGAACTCGCCCAGGACCTTCTCGACGACCGTGCCGACCGACTGGCGGTCGGCGACATCGCACGGGGCGATGAGAGTTGTCGATCCGGCCGCCCCCAAACTCGCGCGGGCCTGTTCGAGCTTGCTCTCATCCCGACCGACGAGCGCCAATCGAAATCCCTTTTCCGCCAGGACCCGGGCGACTCCGAGGCCGATTCCGCTCCCCGCTCCCGTGACCAGAGCCGTACGTGCTGTCACTCCCAAGGGGACCCTCATTTCCGTTGAAAAACCTATCGATGATGACCAAGCAACCGCCCGAGCGCAGCGTTTCTTACACCGGCAAGGGCTAAGGCCGGCGAGATCGTCGCTTCAGCCCGGAAAGAGACCCGAAACCCAAGTGCCCCTAATCGGCCCGAGTTGTTGCCCCTTTTCCCCTCCGCCGGATCGAATTCCACCGCGATTTGATCACCGATTGTAGCGAAATGCAAAGGCAGCCGCGACCTCCGAGAGCCCCGTGGAAACCGCCGTCGCCGTGTCGCAAAAAAGGGAGGCCGCGGGAGGGATCGAAACCCCAACCGCGGCCTCTTGCACTGGAAAATCGGCAATTAGAGACGACGGCCTATGTGCGACGAGCCGCCCAAAGCTTCACGGCCGCGGATGAACTGCCAGCCGCATTCCCCGACTTCGCCCAGATACTCATTCCGCTGAGCAACGAACCGAAGGTTGCCGCGTTGAGAGATCCGAGACTGTTTGCCGAGCCTGCCTGATCCTGATCCACCACATGACCGTTCACGAAGATCGTGACCGTAGGTGTCGGGGTCGGAGTGGGTGTCGGT
>CALKTZ010001004.1 GCA_937997355.1 uncultured Planctomycetales bacterium
AATCGGGGCAGAAGGGGCCGCCCCGGCAATCCGAGTCGCAGAGCCCGCATCGCCAGGGGAAGACCAGCTCGCCGAGCCCTCGCGCGCAGTCCGCCGCCCCGCGCCGCAACGTGCGCCAGAACGTGGGAACGGGGAGGGGGTCCGACGCACTCATTCAGGAATCCCGCCGAATCACGAGGCATCGACCGGGCCGCGTTTGCCGGTCGTCAGATAAGGGATGAGCCGATCCCGGAGCTGATTGCGGGCGCGGGCCAGCAGGGATTTGACGGCCGACTCCGAGCGCCCCATGATCTCGGCGATCTCGGTATAGCTCATCTCCTCGAACTTGTTGAGCAGGACCGCCATCTTCTGATCCTCGCCGAGCACGTCGAGGGCATTCCGGACGACGTCGGAGAGCTCGACCTGGCGCATCTGGGCCGAGGGGGTGATGTCTCGGGCGTAGAGGGTCGTACCCGATCCGGCCGGGATCGCGGTGGAGGCCGAGTTGTCTTCCCCCCCCGCCAGCGGCACGGCCGCCGCCCGCTTCCTGGATCGCTTCTGGTTGAACGCCAGGTTGTTGGCGATGGTGAACAGCCAGGTCGAGAACTTGGCGGTCGGCCGGTAGCCGCGACGCGCCTTGAAGATCCGCAGGAAGACTTCCTGGGTCAGATCCTCGGCCTCCTCCTTGTTGCCGAGCAGGTGGAACAGGATGCCCATCAGCCGGTTCTGGTAACGCTCGACCAGGGCCTCGAACGCGCCGGGGACCTCGTTGCGGACCTGGAGCATGAGCCGGACATCCGGGTCGCGCGCCTCGAGCGCCTGCTCTCCCAGCGATTTGATCTCGGCCGTCACCTGAGGACCTCCGCTTGCGCGTGAGTCTCCGTCGCCTGGTTTGGAATCTGCTGCTCCTGCGCGAGCCGGCGGCGGAGCTGCCCGCAGGCCGCGTCGATCTCTCGCCCCTTGGTCTTGCGGACCGTCGCGCTCACCCCCCGGGCGCGGAGGATGCCCACGAAATTCTCGATATCCCGCGGATCGGGCCGGCCATACGGAAGCCCTTCCACGGGATTGTAGGGGATCAGGTTCACGTGGGCCTTGCGCGTCCGGAGGAGCCGGGCCAGGGCCTCGGCCTCCTCGCGTCGATCGTTGATCCCGCGGAGCATCACGTATTCGTAGGTGACCTGGCGCCCGGTCTGCTCGAAATAGGCGTCGGCCGCTTCGAGGACGGCCGTCAGGCCGATCGATTCGTTGACCGGCACCAGCTCGTCCCGCAGCGACTCGGTCGGCGCGTGGAGCGAGACCGCCAGGTGATATTGCCGCCCCATCGAGGCCAGCTTGCGGATCTTCTCCGGCAGCCCGACGGTGGAGATCGTCGCCCGTCGCTGCGACATCCCCAGCCCTTCGGGGGAGCAGATCCAGTCGAGCGCCGTCACCACATTGTCCAGGTTCGCCAGGCTTTCTCCCATCCCCATCACCACGATATTGGTGAGGGTTTCATGCTCCGGGAGCATGTTCCGGGCGTGGAGGATCTGCTCGACGATCTCCCCGGAGGTGAGGTTCCGCTCGACCCCCTTGAGCCCGCTGGCGCAGAAGACACAACGCATGCCGCAGCCGACCTGGGTGCTGATGCAGATTGTCCGGCGATCGGCCTCGGCCATCAAAACGCATTCGATGCGGCGGCCGTCGCCGCATTCGAGGACCAGCTTGTCGGTGCCGTCGGGGGCGACCCCGTGATAAGCGATCCGCGTGCCGAAGACGGCCCACTCGGCCGCGAGGGCCTGCCGCAACCCCTTGGGGAGGTCCGACATCCGGTCGAACGACTCGGCGCGGCGGCGGAACACCCAGTCGAAGACCTGGCGCGCCCGATAGGCCGAATGGCCCCGCTCGACGACCCAATCGCGCAGCTCCGCCGGGGAGGCATCCAGCAGCGAACGGAGCCTCGGCTGGGCTTCCGCCCGCTCGAGCGCCGGCGAATTCGCGACAATCTCGATCTCGCTCGGACCCATGAAATTCTCGATCCCCGGCCTCCCCGCTCCGTCTCCGTCCGCCAATCGTCACAATATCTTACACCAGTCTAGTGCCCCGCGTCCCCCCTTCCAAGACGGCCGATTGGCGATTGGTTGACGATACAAAGCCGCAGTGATACATTTCCTAATGAGTAACCCCCCCACTCGATTCGTCGGGTGGGCAGCAGGGCCGCCCTTCGGGGCGGCCCTAGCTTTTCTTATCGGATCAGGATGCGAACCAACGTCTACATTGATGGCTTCAACCTTTATTATGGTTGCCTGAAAGGTACTCACCTCAAGTGGTTGAATCTGGCTACCTTCTGCCAGGCATCCTTCCCACCGCCTCGCAATCAGATCAATCGTATCCGTTATTTTATCGCCCATGTCAAAGCTCGTCCGAACGATCCCCAGCAGCCTCAGCGACAGCAGATTTTTCTGCGAGCACTCCAGGCCATTCCCCATCTATCAGTGCATTTGGGCAGCTACCTGGAAAAGCCAACGCGAATGCCACTTCATCCTCCACCGATTACCGGCCCCAAGACCGTGCAGGTGATGAAGAGTGAAGAGAAGGGTTCCGACGTCAACATCGCATGTTATCTGCTGGTTGACGCCTTCGATGACGATTATGATGCGGCAATCGTGGTTTCGAACGATTCCGACCTGGCTGAGCCGATACGCCTGGTTCGACAAAAATTCAAAAAGCCGGTGATTGTCTTACACCCTTGCGGTCCAGGACGAAAGCCCAGCTACACCTTGCAGAAAGTGGCATCCAAATCACTCATTCTGGATACAAGGTTGCTTCCCGCTTGCCAATTTCCCGATACGCTCATCGACAGCGACGGTCGAACGATCCACAAACCGACAAGTTGGTGATCAACGGCCGAATGCCGAGTGCATCGTCGTAGCGAACGAGTTGCACGGGGATCAACTCTTCCATCGGACTTCTTGAGGACCGCCATGACCCCCGGACGACGTACCCTCCGTTTCGCGAGTCTCGATGAGATCATGCCCGAGGTGGAGTCGCTCGTCGGCCGCAATCGGACGGTCGGCAACTGGTCGTTCGCGCAGATTTGCAACCATCTTGCCGCCGTCGCGCGCCGGACGGTCGACATGCCGGCCTCGACCCCGGTCGATCCCAACCTGTTCCTCGGCGAGGAGAAGAAGAAGGCGGCCTTCGAATCGGGGTTGATCCCCGAGGGATTGCCGGCGCCCGAGGGGGTGGAACCGGCCAGCGTCGGGGACGAGCCGACCGAGGTCGAAGGCTTGCGCCAGGCCCTCACACACTACAAGGCTTCCCCCGGCCCCGTGATGACGCACCGGTTCTTCGGCCCGCTCACCAAGGCCGAGTGGGACCGGTTGCAGTGCATGCACTGCGCGCATCACCTGAGCTTCGTCATCCCGGAAGACGTTTAGACAGGTCACCGGAAGCCTTGCTCGGAGTCGTTGCGGCGCATCGGGGTATGATCCGTTGCCGATACCGGAAGAACCCCCACCGACTCCCCCTTCGTAAGGGGGAGAGTCAAAGACGGCGCGTCCGTTCGCATCCCAAGACCCTCCACTCGGAGTCTACCGTGAGATCACGCGTGTCTGGAATGAAAGCGAGCGCCACGGCGATCGCCGCATCCTTCATCCTCTCCCTCACCCCGCCCGGCATCGCCCGCGCCGAGGGGCTCCCGTACGAGCAGAAGCAGGATGTCGTCTACGCGGAGGTTCACGGCACCGGCCTCCTGATGGACGTCTTCACCCCGAAGGGGAAGCCCAACGGCCTGGCGATCGTGGACGTGGCGAGCGGCGCCTGGTCGTCGGATCGGGGCAAGATCCGCGATCACACCAACGCGCAGTTCTACACCATCTTCTGCTCGCGGGGTTACACGGTCTTCGCCGCCCGGCCCGGCTCGAAGTCGCGATACACCGCCGCCGAGATGGACCGCAACCTCAAGACCGCCATCCGCTACGTGAAGCAGCATGCCGCCGAATACAAGATCGACCCGGACCGGATCGGCCTGACGGGGGCCTCGGCGGGGGGGCACCTCGCGACCCTGGCCGCGCTCACGCCGGAGCCCGGCAAGCCGGACGCCCGCAATCCGCTCGATCGCCCGGATACGAATGTGCGCGCGGTCGGCGTCTTCTTCCCGCCGACCGATTTCCTGGAGTGGAAGGACAACAAGCCGATCCCTCGCGACGTGATCGGCCCGCTCCTGTTCGTCGGCGGGGTGCGAGGCCAGTCCGATGAAGAGATCAAGGAGGCGGCGAGGGCGGTCTCGCCGCTCCACCGGGTCGGCAAGCCGACGATCCCGTTCCTGCTGATCCACGGCGACGCCGACCCGCTGGTGCCCCTCTCGCAGTCGCAGCGGCTCGTCGAGGCGATCACCAGGGCCGGCGGGACGGCGGAGCTGATCGTCAAGCCGGGGGGCGGACACCCCTGGCTCACCATCCCGCGTGAAGTGAAGGTCATGGCGGACTGGTTCGACAAGCAGCTCGCGAAAACGCCCTAATTCAAGGCGAAGCCGCGCAACGGCACGGATGCGGGGCCGAGCGGCCTCACCCCGTCCCGTTTGGTCTGCCGCTCGGGGAGCGAGAACCAGAAGGTCGAGCCCTCGCCGGGGACGCTCTCCAGCTTGACCTCGCCGCCATGCAGCTCGACGAACGTCTTGACCAGGCAGAGCCCCAGGCCGATCCCTCGCTTGAGGTACTGGTAATCCCCCGACGAATGGTGGAGCGTGTCGAAGCCGGTGAAAAACGGCTCGAACAGGTAGCGCTGATCGCACGAGTCGACCCCCGCCCCCTGGTCGCGGATGGCGACCCGGAGGTGATCCGGCCGGTCGGGGTCGGTCCGGGCGCGGATGACGATCGTGCCGTGGTCGGGGGTGAACTTGATGGCGTTGGCCAGCAGGTTGACCAGGATGTCGGAGATCTTGGCCGGGTCGGCTTCGAGGTGGGGGAGCCCCTCCTCGATCTCCAGCCGGATCTCCTGGTGCCGAAGCTCCTGGTAGGGGGCCATCTCCTTGACCGTGCGCTCGACGAGCGCGGGGAGTTCGATCATCTGGAGGTCCAGCGGGTTGCCGAACTCCTCGTTCTTGATGAGCTTGAGCATCCGATCGACGGTGCGCGCCAGCCGCAGGGCCGAGGCGTGGATGCGCTCCATCCAGTTGCGCTCGACCGGCGAGGCGGTCGGCCCCTGCTCCATCTTCCAGAGCTCGGCCATCCCCAGGATGACGGTGACCGGCGTGTTCAGCTCGTGGCTGGCGACCTCGATGAACGCCCCCTTGAGCCGGTTCGCCTCCAGGAGCTTGGCGTTGGTGGCCTGCAACTCGGCCACGAGCCTCTTCTTCTCGACGATCAGGTTGTGGTGGTCGACCGCCTGGCGCACCACCACCTGGAGGTCGTCGGGTTCCCAGGGCTTGGCGAGGTAGCGGAAGATTTGCCCTTCGTTGATGGCCCCGACGACCGCGCGGATATCGGCGTGCGCCGTGGCGAGGAGCCTGGTCGTCTCGGGGCGGATCTGGCGGGCGCGCTGGACGTCGATCTCG
>CALKTZ010001005.1 GCA_937997355.1 uncultured Planctomycetales bacterium
CATCCCGGAATCCATCATGAGCCTTTGCGAAACGTGCCTCGAACCAATTCGACGCGTTTTCGGCCAACTTCCCCTTCTCAGGCCGAAACACACATCAAACCGCGTAACAAGAGGTTTTTTATCAACTTTTCCCGTCCTTCTCCTAATCTTTTCGAAACTTTCCTTGATTGATGGCTCCAGGCTCTGCTAACGTGCCAATGGCTTGCACTCCTCCATCAACGCAGGATATTGGGCACAGTGCTGAATCAACCAATCCTTCCCCGCAGAAATAAGGGGGCAAGGCCCGATCTCGCCACTTCGTGACATCCTCTCTTTCAGGAGATCTCTTCGATGAAATCCGTTCGATTCGCGGCAATCGCCATCGGTTGCGCACTCCTGCTCGCTTCAGGATCGCCATCGGTTCGCGCCGACTTCGTGAATGGGAGTTTCGAGGACGGAGACTACTCGTTCGACGGAAACGGCGCGGCTTCGCTGCCGGTTGGGTCCACCACGATCACCGGCTGGACCACCTTCGGGGGGGAGTTGGCCGTCATCCGCAATGCCAATGCGTTCGGGCTCAGCACCCCGTTCGGAGATCACTTCATCGATCTCGCCGGCTACCACGACAGCGCCCCCTATGGCGGCGTCGAGCAGTCGATCGCCACGGTCGTGGGGGGGACTTACGTGGTGTCCCTCTATCTGAATCTCTATAACGGCATCGGCGCCATCGGCCCGGATTCCGTCACGGTCACGGCCGGCGGTTCGTCCGAGATCTTGAGCGTCGTTACCGACGACCCGAACAATGTCTGGCTCGAAAGGACCTTCACCTTCGTCGCCCAGTCGACGAGCACGCTGGTCCAGATCCAGGGCAATTCCTCCGCCAGCGGGAATTACATCGGCCTGGACAACGTCTCCATCACCGGCACCGGCGCGGTCCCCGAGCCGTCGAGCGTGGTGATGCTGGGCCTCGGCGGGCTGGGCATGCTCGGATACGCCCGAGCACGCAAGGGCGCGCGGTGACAACCCGCGATTCTAGTTATTTATTATATAATTATAATTTACTTGATTGAAATTGCACAAACCCAACGCGGACGATCTCGTTGGGTTTTTATTTGCTCCCCTTCGCGGGCCATCGTCGTCCCGCGTATCCATTGCTTTGTATCCTGAAACGGAGATTGTTTCCATGAGCATCGCGCGGAAGGCTCTCGGCCTCTTCATGGGCCTGTTCCTCTTCACGGGCACCGCCCCGGTCCATGCCGGTTTCACTTATTTCAGCGACCGCGGTGCATTCGACGCCGCAAATCCGGGCACCGTCCTGGAAGACTTCGAAGACGCCACCTCGAACACGGTGGTGAGCGGCCCTCAGGATCAATTCTCGGACAACGCGGCCTTCCAGCCGGGAGACATCATCCCCAATCTGCGAATCACGGCCGTGGGTACATTCCCGGACGAATTCTTCGTCAACATCAACTCTTACGGTCCCACCACGGTGATGACGACCAACTACGGGGACGATTTCGCGCGACTCGACTTCTACGAGGCGCCGATCACCGCCTTCGGCGTCGATCTCTCCAGTTTCGGCTCGAGCGGAGACTACACGATCCGCATCTATGGAACTTCGGGCTTGTTCGACACGCAGGTGGTGAGCCCATCCGCGTTCTTCGGCTTCACCAGCACCGAGGGGGTCACGCGGGTCGAGCTTCAGGCCCCCCTCTACGAAACGTTCGACAATATCGCCATCGGTGGGCAAGCCGTCCCCGAGCCGTCGAGCGTGGTGATGCTGGGCCTCGGCGGGCTGGGCATGCTCGGATACGCCCGAGCACGCCGCACCCGCAAGGCTTGAACGAACAGGGGCACACCCGGGCTCGATGATGTCGGGCGGGCAACCGCTCGGCCGATCGTCGGAGGTTGCCCTCTTGATCGGGCCGTCACCGTTTTGATCCACTTGGGGCTCGGCGGATTCTATTCCGTCGAGCCCTTTCTTATTTTTTTTTCGTCCCTCTCATCTCCAATCCGGCCGGATCGACGATGATCGAGATCCTCTTACAGTTCTTCGGCGAATTCTTGCTCCAGGTGCTCGCCGAGGGGTTCCTGTATTTCGGCGTGTACTCGCTGGCCGGACCGTTCCGCAAGATCCCCATCCCCTGGCTGGCCGCCATCGGCTATGCCATCTTCGGCGCGGCCTTCGGCGGCTTCAGCCTGTTCTTCGTCCCCTCCTATTTCATCAACGATCCCAACCTGCGCATCCTCAACCTGATCGTCACCCCGCTCCTGGCCGGAGCCCTGATGGCCATCCCGGGGCTCCTCCGCGCCCAATCGTTCGGAGTCTCTCCACGCATCGATCGCTTCGTCAACGGCTACCTGTTCGCCCTGGCGTTCGGACTCATGCGCTATCTGCTGGCGAGATAAGCGGCCCGAAGAAGCCGCGACCCGGCGGCCGCAAATCATAATTTACAAATTTTAATATAAACAATTGAATTCATTTCTCGTGTTAAGAGATCGGCCGGGAGGCCATCTCCGACACGCCTTCCGATCCGTCCGAGCCGGGAAAAACGGGCGCGCGATGCCGACGTCCGGCGGTTCCAAAGCCCCCTCGCCGGGCCGAAAAGCTCATAGCTGGATGCGTGGACGCCTCCAGCGACGCACGCGGGCGTGTCTCATTTTTTTCCCGAACGAGAGACACAAAGTCAATCAAAGGGCGTCATAACTGTATAAGCCATTCTTAAATTCCCGGACGCCACCTCCAAAAAATTGGTTCTTGCAAACCCGATTCCGGGAATCCTTTTTCTTGGTGGTTGAAATCATGACGAAGCCGCGAAACTACGCGAAGGAAACGCTTTACGGCGATATCAAGACCAACGTCCTGGTGAACGTCCCCGAGCCGGAAACCGACATCAATGTGAAACGCGGGCTCACCTGGGCGATCGGCGGGACGGCCACGGGCGCGGTCCTGGCGTTGTTGTGGTTCGTGTATCGCCTCTTCGCGCCGATCGAGGGGGTCAACCAGGCCGCCGAGGGGGTCGCCGACTTCATCGTCGTGCCGACGCTCGGCCTGCTGTATGCCCTCATGGGGGCGGTCGTGGGGGGATGCCTCGGGATCTCCGTGGGGATCGTCTACATGGCGATCGCCGCCTACAAGGAATCGAAGGAGTCCGAGGGGGAGGAGGAAGAAGATCGCGAATCGTTCGGCTCCTCGGTCCACCGAATCGTGGGGGGGCATTACTGAGAGGCACTCCGTGATCGATCGACGATCGGCCGCACGCCTCCGAACATGCCTCGGCGTTGCACCTCGCACGCCGCACGGTTCCCAGCACAGGATGTGTCTTCGGAATCGGAATGGATTGCCCGCAATCATATCCGCGCGTCAGAGCGATTCACGCCTGGATTGCGCCTGGCTGGGCCGGAACGGAAATGGGGACGGGCTCGCCGGCATTCCGCGCGTGCCCGTCCCCATTTCCGCGCGACCGAGGATTTTGAAACCCTCGGTCGCGGGTTTCGGCGGGG
>CALKTZ010001006.1 GCA_937997355.1 uncultured Planctomycetales bacterium
TGAATGACATGTTCTTCAATGTCAGGAACGTGGATTCCAAGGTCTACGAGGCGCTCACGACCTGGGCCACCGATGTGCCATCGGTTGGCCTGATGAAGCAGTACATGGCCCTCTCCCATCGGGGGGAACTTCTCGACGCCTCCAACACCTACAGCTATGCCCGCAACCTGGCCAACATCAAGGTCCCCTGCCTCTTCGCCTGCGGCGCGGCCGACCGCTTCGCCCCGCCGGACGTCCAGAAGTTCCTGCACGCCCGCGTCGGCTCGACCGACAAGTCGATGATTCATTTCGGCCGAGCCCAGGGATACAAGGTGGACGCCGGGCATGACGACGCCCTCGTCGGCCTGACTTCTCGCGCCGAGGTCTATCCGGCCATCGATCGCTGGATCTCCGAGCGATCGACGGCGTGACGAGGCCGCGGGTAGGGAAAGGTTGTCAGCTCGATTCGTGGCCGGGCTGAACATCCTTGGTTTGGTTCAAGTTTGCCTTGGCCAGGATTTCAAGAACGACCGATTGTTCCAGCCAACCACCATATTCCTCGATGTCGTCGACACGGAATACAGTCGTCCAATCACAGACCGCCACGGTGGGTTTCCTAAGTTTCGTTCGACATCTGCCATCCGGACTGAAGGGAAGCTGGACTTCAAACGGTTCAAGCGGCTTATCGAAATCCGTTGAGCAGACAACGGCAACCGTGGCCTTGTTCTGACGAATGTCCGCATCCGAGCTGACCGCGATCATGGGGCGTAACTTCCCACCGCCTCGGGATCCGGGATACACCGCCCAGAAAATCCGGCCCAGACCGATAACGCCCATGGACAACCTGATTACTGCACTTCAGTCGTCATAGCGGCCTGGACGGGGATTATCAGGTTTAACCGCTCGAACTGCTTCTTCAAAGGTCATCACTCTCGGCTCGATATCCCAGAGTTCCATCCGGCACTGAATTTCGTCGATCGCGTCCTGGAACTCGGAAAGCTTCTCGACGTTGAAGCCTTGCTTTTGGAATGTGGTTGCTGCCTCAAGAACTTTCTCGGAACGTTGATGCCACTTGCGATAGAGCTCCCGGAGCTTTGACCAAACCTCGTCTTTCGGGCCAATTTTGTCCTGAAAAGCCGCCGCCTGAAAACGGGCCTCGACATCGCAGAGAAGCTCATACGTCATGAGACCGCAGGCGACGATCTCTTCCAGATCCAGGCAGGCCATGGCATGGTCGTGTTCCTGCTGCACGAGATCATCATCGGCCTCGGCATAGATCGATACCATGCGACAGGTCGTGCTGAGACTCGACATCTTAATCCTCCCGGTATGTATGATGGATGCCATGGATCCGGGATGGGGCCATTGTGTCGATTGATCGACTTCTGGGAAGTTCCGAGTACTTGGAACTCAATACTTTTGTTCATCTCATTGTAGAAGATGAAATTCCGCCGAGTCCAGCAGGAATCACCGGCTCCCCTGTTCTCAGCGGGCCGTCTTATCGGTTTTCAGTTGCTCCCTCATCCAGGCCGGCCGGTTGGTCGTGATGCCGTCGACTCCCATCTCGACGAACCGGCGCGCGTCGGCCGGCTTGTCGACCGTCCAGACGTAGAATTCGAGCCCGGCTTTCTTGACCTGATCGACGAACGCGCGGTCGAGCGGGCCGTTCGCGGCGAGATCGAGGCCGTCGGCCTTGAGTTCCTTCGCCTTCCGGATCAGCTCGTCGGCGGTCGGGGTCCACGCCTGAGTCGCCTTGTCCTGGCGGAAGGCGGACAGGTAATACGCCTTGAGCTGGGGGAGCTTGCGCTTGGCCTCGGCGATGGTGTCGGCATGGAAGCTGATGATCGCGAGCTGTTCCGGTCGCTTGCCCGACTCGCGGACCACATCGACCAGCGGGGCGATCGCTTCCGGGCCAACCTTGATCTCGATGAAACAACGCCCCCGGTCGGGGATCGTCCTAAGTGACTTCAGGAGCGTGGGCATCTTCTCACCGGCCCATCTGGCCCCTTTCCAGCTTCCGGCGTCCAGCTTTTGGAGCTCTTCGAGCGTGCTCTCCTTGATGATCTTCTGGACGCCGGTCGTCCGCTTGGTGTCGGCATCATGACTGACAATCAGGCCGCCGTCTCCGGTGACGTGGACATCCAACTCGAACGCCGGAACCTTCCGTTCCCAGGCCAGGTTGAACGCGGCGAGCGTATTCTCCGGGGCGTCGAACGACTCGCCGCGATGGGCGATCAACTCGACGTCAGCCCCCGAGGCGCCCGCACCCAATGCGAGCCAGGCAAAAACCAGGGCAATCGATCTCATCGATGGTTCTCCACGTTCAAGAGGCGGCTAAGACGAGGTTGTTCGCACTCTCAGGCGGTCAGCTCGGGGCGTTGCGGACGTACGATAAACCAGCCTTGTCGTTTCGCCAGGCGAAGTAAGCGGCCTCTGGGATGCACCACGACCGATTGACCGGCCTTGAGCAAGAGGGCGCGATCGCTCCAGTTGTCGGCATAGGCGGCGCAATCGCTCAGGTCGACGCTATGTTCTTCGAGCCAGCGTTCGACCCAGTAGAGTTTCCCTTCGCCATAGCACGGAGGCCCCGCCCCGCGTGCCGCCAGCTTGCCGCGCTCGATGATGACCGGCGTTGTGATGGTCCCTCGACAGCCGAGGTAGAGGCTCAGCGGCTCGATCACGAAGCCGGGCGAGGAGGAAACCAGGACGATCGCCGTCCCGCGATGGCGAAGCTCGTTGAGATGATCCACCACCCCTTCGAACAGCCGAGGCTTGATGAACTCCACGAAGTTCTCGTAGGCGATTCGTTCCAGCTCGACCAGGGGGATATGGCGCAGGCAGTCGAGCCCCCCTTCGATCAGGCGGCCATAGTCGAGCCGTCCGAGCCGATGCTGGAGCCCGTAAAAGATGGCCCGCAGCAACACGGAACGGCGAAGCATCCCCTTCCTCGCCATGATCCGGGCGAACATGTACGAGGTGGTATGCGCGAGCAATGTCCCATCGACGTCGAGAAACGCAACCCTTGGCACCTTCGTAAATTCGGGCCAGGGAGACGGCAAGCTCATCGCGAATTCTCCGACACCCCGGGCGACTTGACGAATCGTCCGACCTCGTCCGCCAGGGCGCGGGCTTGCGGTATCTGAGCAGCCTCGGCGATCACCCGGACAATCGGCTCGGTATTGCTGGCGCGAACCTGAACCCATCGGTCGTTCCAGGCGAGCCGGAGGCCGTCGCGCCGGTCGGCCTCGGCATCCGGATACGCGGCGGCGATCCGATCCCAGAGCTTCGAGACCGAAGCGGCCCCCCCCTCGCTCGAGGGCAGCGCCACCTGGTCCTTGACCATGCCATAGCGGGGCAGTGTGTCCACGATCGCGGAAAATGGCTGATCCGTCGCGGCCATCCGGTCGAGGACCAGCGCCATCCCCACGAAGCTGTCTCGAACGAACCCCCCCCGAGGATCGATCACCCCGCCATTCCCTTCCCCGCCCAAGACGGCGTTTTCCC
>CALKTZ010001007.1 GCA_937997355.1 uncultured Planctomycetales bacterium
GGAGCCACAACCTCGATTGAGCGGCGCCGCGTTTCGTGAAATGAGATTCAGCCCGGTGACTCGGCAATCGCCTCCAGGCCGGCCTGCACCTCCTCGATCGCGGGTCGAGAGACCTGCTTGAGTACCTGGCCATCCTTCATGAACACCAGGGTCGGCCAGAGCTTCACGCGGAACGAGCGCCCCAGCGGGCGGCCCGGCCCGTCCTCGACCTTGATGTGTCGGACGCTCGGAAGCGCGTCGAGGAGCGCCGCCAGCCGAGGAGCGAGGGCCTGGCAGTGTCCGCACCAGGTTGCCCCGAACTCCACCAGCACCGGCCCCTCGATACGTTCAAGCTCCTCCCGCGTCAGCTCGCTTCGAGATTGATCGAATTCGGACATGGTGAACCCTTTCCGGCAGGATGAAGGCCGATCACGAAGTTCATCAGTCTATCGTAAATGATCGAAAGTGCCGGCCGGTCCGCATTTCCATGCGGTGCCTCCGTCCGTTAGCAATCGTTCCGGAACTTCTGCCTCCGATCTCGAACTCGCGCATTCATCTCGGCAACGGGCGGGTCCGGGGGGCCTCTCGATTTTGGCATCGAATTACCTCTCTCCGGGGACAGTCCCATTTTCCACGACCGTCGAAATCGCCCCGCCCGGTCGTTGGCCCATGGCGTGGAAAATCGGGACAGTCCCCTGCGCCTCGCCAAAATCGAGAGAGGGGGCCTGATCCCGGCGGAATATTGTTGAAAATTTGTAAAAGATTGAGACGATTGATTGGGAACAAAAAGCCGGCAATCCGGTCGGCGCGAGAGAGGATGAGTTCATGATCCCGATCGACGCGATCTCCGGCCCGTTGACTCGTCGAGACGTCCTGCGAGTGGGGGCGATTCCCTTCCTGGGGCTCAGCCTGCCGAAGTTGCTCTCGGCGGAGGAGGAGTCCGCCGCATCTTCGCGGAAATCGGTCAAGTCGTGCATCGTGATCTATCAATATGGCGGGCTGAGCCAGATCGATTCCTGGGACCCCAAGCCCGACGGGCCCGTCGATTTTCGAGGCCCCTACAAGCCCATCGCCACCGCCGTCCCAGGCTTTCATGTCGGCGAGCTGATGCCCCGGCTGGCGAGCCTGGCCGATCGCTACGCGGTGATCCGCTCGATGAGCCACAACATCCCGGTGCACGACATCGCCAACGCGATGCTGCTGGCCGGGCAATCGCTCCCCGCGCGGGACGCCCCTTCGATCGGCGCGATCGTCTCGAAGCTGCGCCCCTCGACGGCCGGCGTGCCGTCGCACGTCTGGCTCCAGAAATTCGGCGGCGGGGCGATGCCCCCGGAATCGGCCTATCTCAGCGGCGGCTTCCTGGGCTCGGGCCATGCGCCCCTGGTGGTGGGGCGCAGCTACGACGACCATCCCGACAATCCGAATTTCCGGGTCGATGCGTTCGACCTCGCCAACGGGCTCACTCAGGATCGGGTGCGGGATCGGGTGGGGTTGCTCTCGGCGATGGAGTCGGATCCGGTCGACAGGCAGGGTTCGCGATCGATCGACAACTTCCGGAGCCGTTCGCTGGAGCTGATCGCCGGCGCCTCGTCTCGCCAGGCGTTCGACATCAACCTCGAACCCGGCTTCGTCCGCGATCATTACGGCCGCAATCCGCTGGGCCAGAACCTGCTCCTCGCGCGTCGGCTGATCGAGGCCGGGGTCCGGCTGGTGAACGTCGTGGGCTGGTGCGGGCTCGCCCCCGGCGAGCCGTTCGTCAGCGTGGAAACCTGGGACATGCACGGCAATGCCGGCGTGAACATCTTCGGCGACGGCTGGAACGGCCTCGGCTGGGCCTTGCCGCGTTGCGACCAGGGGGTCGCCGCATTGCTCGAAGACCTCGAACAGCGCGGCCTGCTGGATACGACCCTCGTCGTGCTCGTCGGCGAGTTCGGCCGGACCCCCAGGATCTCCAAGGGGGCGGTCCACATGGGGCGCGACCACTGGGCACGCTGCTACTCGGCGATGCTCGCCGGCGCGGGGGTCCGGGGCGGGGCCATCTACGGCTCGTCCGACAAGTCGGCGGCCTATGTCAAGGATCGCCCGGTCTCTCCCGAGGACTTCGCCGCGACGATCCTCCACGCCCTCGACATCCCCCCCGGCACCCCGATCCACCCCGACGGCTTCTCCGTCCGGGCCAGCACGGGCAACCCGATCGTCGAGCTTTTCTCCTGATCGAGCGTCCTTTCCGCGCGTTCTCGTTGCTTGCAACCCAGAGGCTGCACGATGCGTCGATTCCTCTTCGCGGCATTCGCAATCGGCTTGGCCCTTTCGAGCCTGGTCGCCATTCCAACCCGAACCATGGGGCAGGAGCCCCCCCTCTCGGGGATTCGCCGAATCGTGTTCGTCGGGGACAGCATCACCTATTCCGGCCAGTACGTTGAGTTCCTGGAAACCTATCTCCGGCTCAAGAACCCGGAGTTGCGTTGCGAGTTCCTCAACCTCGGGCTCCCCAGCGAGACGGTCTCCGGCCTGAGCGAGCCCGGGCATGCCGGGGGGAAGTTCCCCAGGCCCGACCTGCACGAACGATTCGAACGCATCCTCAACGAGACCAAGCCCGACCTCGTCGTGGCCTGCTACGGCATGAACGACGGCATCTATCACCCGTTCAGCGAGGAGCGATTCCGGAAGTTTCAGGATGGCATCCGGTTTATCCGGGATCGATCGTTGGCCAGCGGCACCAAGGTGGTCCATCTCACGCCCCCCGTGTTCGACCCGGAACCGATCCAGGCACAAACCCTGCCCGAAGGGCTCGCCGAATACCGGAAACCGTTCAAAGGATACGACGACGTGCTCGACCGCTATTCCCAATGGCTGCTCGATCGTCGGCCGGAAGGATGGCTGGTGGTGGATGTTCACGGTCCCATGAAGGAAGTGCTGCTGCTCCGACGGCAGACCGATCCGAAGTTTCGGTTCGCCAACGACGGCGTCCATATCGATCCGGCCGGGCACTGGATCATCACCCGGCAAATGCTCGACGCCGGGGGGCATCTCCCGAAGCACGACAGCCCCTCTGACCTTGAGAAATTTGTCGACTCCGACCCCCGTGGCAAAACCGTCCTCGCCCTGGTCCAGAAGAAACAGCGACTGCTCAAGGACGCCTGGCTCTCGGCCGTCGGCCACACCCGGCCCGGGATGGGCCGTGGCCTACCGCTCGCCGAAGCCGAGCAAAAGGCCGGCGAACTCGAAGCCGAAATCCGGAAAGCCCTGGGATCGAAATCATAGCGGGCCGATCTCTTGACATACCTGGTCTTTTGTTTAGTATAAGGCCAACACGACCGGGTAAGGAGGCCCTTGCTTTGGTCCAGCGTTCGCCGGGGTTGCGTTCCGGAACGGAAGCCCGGCGAACGTTCTTCATATCGAAGATGCTTCGGCTGTAGAGCCATTCGGTTCGTCGCGCGCCGCCGGACAACCCCGCCGAAACGACCGGCCGGAGGTCTCCGGAACTTCGCGGTCGCACAGGCCCG
>CALKTZ010001008.1 GCA_937997355.1 uncultured Planctomycetales bacterium
TCGCGAAGCCGGCCGCAAACCACCGCGACCTCGGGGCGAGCTTCGAGCGTCCTCCGGGCCGCGTCGATCCAGCCTTCCGCGAATTCGCAATCGCCGTCGACGAACTGGACGAATGCGACCTCGGGGACGATCTCCAGCAGCCGCTTGAACCCTTCGTTGCGGGCCCGGGCCGCCGTGAACGGGCGCGACAGGTCGAGGTTGACCACGTTCGCTCCCAGGGATCGGGCCATCTCGACGCTGCCGTCGGTCGATCCCGAATCGACGTACACGAGAGTCAGGTGACGTCCGGAGGCCGATTCGAGGCACTTGCGGAGTCGTTCGCCCTCGTTTCGTCCGATGGCGACGACGCCGACTTCGCTCACCGAGGCCTGGATCTCGGGCGTGGAAACCTTGATTCGGGGTCCCTGATCCTCGCCTCGGAGCGACCAACCCCCCTGCCCCGTCGCCGGGCCACGGACGTTGACGCTTTCCTCGTCGGCCACTCCCAATCGTGTTGCAGAGTTTTCGCGATCATTCATGTGAATTCAAGGGGTTCTGCGATTTTGAATGTCATCGATGAAATTGCGATCCCGCCGGGCGATGCGATGAGACGTTCGCCGAACGGCAGGACGCGGCTTTTAAGTGCGAGGCTGTGAAGGAAGGATGGGGAAGAAGTTATATCGAACGAAGTCGCGGAGGAAATAGCGGGGTTGATTGTCGGGTTTGCGCTGGATTCGTTGCCGGGCGCGGAAGGTCAGGTATCCCAACGACCAGGCGACATCGGCCAGGAATGTTCGGAGATATCCCAGGTGAGAGAGGAAGTAACGGCGGCGGGCCTCGAACCAGTAGGTCGGGAGTCGCTTGCGGTTGACGCGGACGTCCGATCCCGCCGAGCTTTGTCCGACCAGGTGAACGACTCTCGGCTCGGGATCATACCAGCAGGCCCAGCCGGCGAGTTGGGCCCTTCGGCAGAAATCCACTTCCTCATAATACATGAAATACCCTTCGTCGAGCAGGCCGATCGACTCGAAGACCTCTCGACGGATCAGCATGCTGGCGCCGCAAACCCAGTCGCACGCACAGGGGGCCTCGGGGACCGGGAGCGAAACAATCCAGCGCGAGAGCAGGCGGCTGGCCGGGCCGAATTTCAGGCCGTCTTCGAGTTCCCCCATGACCGAAGGAAACCGGAAGACCGACTGCTGGGCGATGCCGTCGGCCCCTTCCAGTCGGCTGCCGACGATCCCGGCCTCGGGGGTCTTTTGCAGGAATTCGATCAGGGCCGACAGGGCGCCGGGCCGGACGATCGTGTCCGGATTCAGGAGCCAGATGTAGTCGGGGGGATGATCCGAGTCGAGCCGGGGGCGGATCGCCGCGTTGTTGCCGTAGGCGAAGCCGCCGTTCCGTTCGAGGGGTTGGATTTCGGCCCAATCGCTCCATCGATTGTCGCGGACCGCGGCTTCGAGCCGGGGGACCGAGTCGTCGGGGGACGCGTTATCGGTCACCACGACGCGGGCGCGACCCCCGCGAAACGAGGCAATTTCCGGCTCGAGCGAACGGAGGCAATCGACGATCAGCCCGGCCGTCTTGTAGTTGACGATCACGATCAGCACGTCGAGCGATTTCGCGGGATCGGGGGTAGGACGCTTGGCGAGGTCTCCGCCGCCCGGGAGGTCTTCCGCTCTCATGAATGTGCCTCGGACAGTTCCGGTCGAGAAGATTGGCGAGTCCCTCGGTGTTGCGAGTCGCCGATGAGCGAGAGGAGCCTCGCGGCCTCGGTTCGGGCGTCGTGCCGCTCGGCGACCTGGGCCGCCCCGGCGAGCCCCATTTCTCGCAGCACGTCGGTCGGGGCGTCGAGGGCCGACCGCATCGCGAGGACAAGCTCGTCGACCGAGCCGGCCGGGGTCAGCCATCCGGAGATCCCGGGCTGCACCAATTCCGGGATTCCCGCCACATAAGTGCTGATCACCGGACGGCCGAGCGCGAGGGCCTCCATGATGACGACGGGCAGACCTTCCGCGAAGCTCGGCAGGACCATGGCGCGGCTCGCCGTGACGAGGTCTCGGACCTGGCTGTTGCTCTGCCAGCCGACGAGCTTCACCTTGTTTTCAAGGCCGTGGCGGGCCACGAACTGCTCGATTTCGCCGCGGAGCGGGCCGTCCCCGGCCAGGATCAGTTCAAAATCGTCGCCGTCGGCGTGGAGCCTGGCGGCGGCTTCCATCAGGATCATCTGTCCCTTCTGCTCGGCCAGCCTGCCGACGCACACCAGGCGACGATCGGCGGGGGGGGAGGACGGCGGGGCGCCCAGGAACATCGTATCCAGGCCGCACCTCACGATCTTGAGCTTCTTCCACTGGTCGTATGGCACCCAGCGGCAAAGCTGGCTCCTGCCGAATTCGCTGATGGCAACCACGAAAGCCGACCCGCGAATCTTCTCATCCAGGGCCAATGCCCAGGGATGATCGAACTCCTCGGGGCCGTGGACGGTGACGCTGTAAAGAGGCCCCCCCAGGGTCCGAACGAGCAAGGCGATCGTCGCCGAATTCGTGCCGAAATGGGTGTGGACGTGTTCGATCGCCTCCGCCTTCAGCCATCCCGTGAGGACGCAGGCCTCGGCCAGATAGATCAGATGCACCAGCACGCCGCGTTCCGAGCGGCGCCCCAGCCGGATCGCCAGCCTGAGCGAGTTCCAGGTGACGGCCGGGCGGGTGATTGTAAATTGAATCAGCGCCCGGAGGAGTCCCAGGGTCCCGACGTCCAGGATCACCCTCGTCCGCTCCTGCTCGACGACGTCCATCGGGTCGACAAGATTGCCGCTCCATCGCCGGACCGAGAATCGGGGGATCGTCGCGCCGAGCGATTCCAGGGCGACCACTTCGCGGCGGATGAAGCTCTGGCTGGGCTGGGGATATTGATTGACCAGGTAGGCAATCCGCGGCGCCCGCTCTCCGAACGAGTCGCCGTTGTTCGAAGCGGCGGACGTCATCGCGTGATCTCCGTCCGATCGGCTTTCTTCGAGCCGCGACCGGCAAGCCCCGAGATGAGGGAGCGTGAGGTCATTTGCAGGATGAACCAGGCATTCCGGGCATATCTCATGAATAACCGCCGGGGTTCTAACCAGAGCCGATAGGCCCATTCCATCCCGATCTTCTGCAGCCAGAGCGGGGCGCGTTGCACCCGCCCGGCGGCGAAGTCGAGCGAGGCGCCGATCTGAACGCTGACCGGGACTCCGGCCTCCCGATAGTTGCGATACATCCAGCGCTCTCCCTTCGGCTGCCCGAAGGCGATCAGCAGGACGTCGGGCCTGGCCGCGCGAATCCGCTCGATCAACCGATTGTGCTCATCGGGGGTCGGCTCGCGGAACGGGGGAGATTCCACGCCGACGATCTGAAGGCCCGGGTATTTTTCGATGAGCTTGGCGGCGGCCCTTGCCCCCACCCCTTCCTCGCCGCCGAGGAGGAAGAATCGGTAGCCGTTGCGGGCTCCTCGTTCGCAGAGGTCGAAGATCA
>CALKTZ010001009.1 GCA_937997355.1 uncultured Planctomycetales bacterium
AGGCCGAGCGGTAGTCGGGATGACGAAAACGATAGCCGGTCCCCTTGAGCGCCGGGTCGTCGTAGCTGCGACAGGTTTCGCCCCAGCCGCCGCATGGCTGCTGGACCGATTCGAGCCAGTCCGCGGCTTTCACGAGGGCAGGGGAGTCCATCGGGAAGTCCAGCGCCTTCAGACCTTGAAGAACCTGCCAGGTACCGTAGATGTAATTCACTCCCCAACGGCCATACCAGCACCCTTCGGGTTCTTGTGTTTTCCACAGAAATTCCAGGGCGCGATCGACCGAAGGGTGTCCGGCTCGGTACTCGAGGGTCCCGAGTAACTCGAGGATCCTCGCGGTGATATCCGCACAGCTTGGGTCGAGCATCGCGTTGTGATCGGCGAAGGGAACTTTCGTGAGAACCTGATTATCGATATCGGCGTCGAAGGCCGCCCAGCCGCCATCGCGATTCTGCATCGCCAGGAGCCAGTTCACGCCGCGATCGGTTGTCGCCTTGACGGCAGGATCATCGGGCCGTGAGTTGCGATGGATTGCGAGCAAAACCATCGCCGTGTCGTCGATATCGGGATAGAACGCGTTGCGGAATTCGAAGGCCCACCCGCTCGGCTCGATGCCCGGACGATTGACATGCCAATCTCCGGGAGTTCGAATTTCCTGCTCGATGAGCCAGTTGATCGTCTTGCGGATTTCGGGCGTATCTTTTGGGAGAGCAGTGTCCGCGAGCGAGATCGCGGCAATCGCGGTATCCCATACCGGGGAAAGACAAGGCTGGACGCGAATCCCATCCTTGTCCTCGATGATGAGGTCGGCGAGCTGATCCATCGCCCAGGCGAACGTCTGCGAGTTTTCCTCATAGCCCAGGGACTTCAGCGCGATCACCGTATACACCATGGGGGGGAAAATGGCCCCCAGTCCGTCCGAATTCTCCAGGTGATCGAGCATCCAGCGATGGGCGGCGTTCACCGACTTCCGTCGCCAACTCGGAGGGACCCAGCGATCCGCCAGTTTCAGGACATGGTCAACCCCGAGGAAGAAGTTGGTCCAGGAGAAGAGCGATTTCGTCCGTCTCGAGGGGACCTTGCCATCCTGGCAGTAAAGCTCTTCGATCCCCCGGCCGGGGGGCAACTGCTTGGCCGGCTTGAAGTGGGACATGATCGAGAGCGGGACGACGATAGTTCGCGTCCACGCCGACATCGCATAGAGGCTGAATCGCCATCGCGGCGGGATCAGGATCAACTCGGGCGGCACGCATGGACATTCGTCGTAAGAAACCTGTCCCAGGAATGCCAGGTTGAATCGCGTGAAGCTGTTGCAGGCGTGGACTCCGCCGAGCTCAAGGATGGCTTTCCGGGCGCGGACCATGGGGGCGGCGTCCGGCGAAGCTCCCATGATTTTCAAGGCGAGATAGGCCTCGACGGAGGCGCTGACGTCGGTCGGACCGCCGGGATAGATCGGCCAGCCACCGTCCGGTAATTGTTGAGCTTGTATGGATTTTGCGAATTTGCGGCAGGTCGGGTCGTCCTCGCGTCCGAGGAAGGCCATCAGCATGATCGACTCGGCTTCGAGGATCACATCCCCTTCGAGTTGGCCCTCCCAGTAGCCATCGGGCGATTGGTCCGCGAGCAGCCAGTCTCGCGTCCGATCCTGGGCGACCTTCAGCATCTCGGGAGATAAGGGATTCGTGCGGGACCACAGACGATGGATCACGGGATCCGAAGGCGTGGAGGCGGGTCCTCCGTCCTTTTGAGCGACCATGCGTTCCCGACCCTCTCCGTCTAAGAGACGCTCTTGAATGGGGCCCTGCTTCGCGGACTCGCCAGGGCGGTCCCACGGTGACGGTTTTGGCATGAAATTATGAGATCGAACCGCTGCACATGAGGCCCATCGGGTCGAATCATCGACCCGCTTTCGACGAATTCGCCTAGGAATTCGAGATTTACGAAAGCGGGCACATCCTACGTGCGGGAGGGAACTTCGATCAAGGTCAAACCACTCAAAGACCGCAAAACTCCTGGGGGAAATCGACCAGATCAAACCTCAAATTTTACCTATTTTCATTAACATGCCAGAATCGGATTGGCGCACGGCACCACGGCCCCAGTTACGGAGACATTCCAGGGGATTGGCGAAGAAGGATCAGGATGATCGATCGTTCAGTTTACCCGGAAAAATGGCTGGATTTGAAAGCCCCGGAGGATGGGCATCGAGCGGAGGATTGCGGCGACTCGCTTCTGGTCTACGGCCTGCCTCACCGATCCATGTACTTCGAGCGTATTGCCGCGCAACACAACGCGATCGACGTGGGCCGAGTCCCCCAGATTCTTGCGGATATGATCCGCGAGGTAGGGTTGCACATCCTCGGGCCGCCCCTTTTCGAGCAGTGGACTTTTCGCGTCGTCTTCGGGCAGAGGGAATTGGAGATGATCGACGACCCCGCGCACGCCGGGGGTTTGCTGGGCGGCGCGAAAAATAAGCATGGCCTCATAGGATGACGCCGCTTTTCCGGACAGCGTGACGATGCCTTCGGTGTTGGTGATAGCGATCGGCTTGTCGGGCTGAAACGGCAAGCGAGCGATCGAGTCCGCCACATGGTCCTTGAGCGATTTGGGCACGATCTTCGAGGGCTTTGCTTCAGCGTCATCGAATTTCACGGCATCGGCGGGAGGGT
>CALKTZ010001010.1 GCA_937997355.1 uncultured Planctomycetales bacterium
ATCCTCAAGACGCCCCGCTATGAGGTCTTCAGCCTCCGGTTCGACTCGCCGATCAAGACAGAAGATCCGGAGAATAACATCGTCCCCGGCGAGTACTTCCGGCCGATTCGACCCGACGGGAAGAAAGTCCCCGCCGTGGTGATCTTGCACATCCTGGGGGCCGATTTCCCCCTCTCGCGATTCATGGCCGCGCGGATGGCCGATCACGGTGTGGCCGCCCTGTTCATCAGGCTCCCGTATTACGGCGAACGCCGGCCGAAACGGGCCGGGGCCGGGAAGGCCCGCGAGTTCCTGTCTCGCGATATTGCCGCATCCATGCAGGCGATGAGGCAGGGGATCTGCGACGTCCGGTATGCCGCGCGCTGGCTGTCAAGCCGACCCGAGGTGGACGCCTCGCGTCTCGGCGTGGCGGGGATCAGCCTCGGGGGGATTGTGTCGTCGGTCGCGGTGGCCGTCGATCCGGCGATCGATCGCGGGGCGTTCCTCATGGCGGGGGGCGATCTCGGCCGCATCCTCTGGGAGATGCCGGAAGCCGCACCTTTCCGCAAGGAATGGGAAGGGGCAGGGCGGACCCTCGCCGATCTCCGCCGATTGACCGACCCATTCGACCCCCTGACCTACGCCGATCGCCTGAAAACCAAGCGGGTCCTCATGTTCGGCGCGAAGGTGGACGAGGTAGTTCCCCCCGAGTGCACGATTGCCCTCTGGGAAAAGGCGGGGAAGCCGCCGATCCAATGGTATGATTGCGGGCATTACTCGGCGATCGGCTACCTGTTGCCCGCGATCCGTCAGGCTGCGGAATTCCTCGAGAATCCGGAACGTTGACCGAAGCGGCAAGCTTTTCGCGAGACATACAAACGGCCGAGGAACTCGGCTTGTTGGAGGAAGTCCGCTTTCGATTGCCAGAATTCGAAGGAACAATTATCTTCCGGAGAGTTCGATGGAAACCGGACATGCCAGATGAGCGGGGGGATTTGGGATGACGACCAGAGTGACGAGCGTCTTTTTGTATGTCAAGGACGTTCGAAAGTCGCTCGAATTCTATAACGAGGTCGTCAACGCCGAGATCGTGAAAATCCATGCCGAGGAAGAGAACGGTCCCTACACGCTCGCCATCCT
>CALKTZ010001011.1 GCA_937997355.1 uncultured Planctomycetales bacterium
GGCGGCGGTCTCCGGCCATTTCGCCGACGTCCGCAAGCTCCCCCCCCGTTGATTTCCGGCCGGTCTTCCCCCCTCACGACTCACGAAACGCGCAAGCAGGACCCATTTCCCGATGGAACCGTTCGTCACCTATCGCGGCAAGGTCGCCCTCCTGGATTGGAGCGACGTCAACACCGACCTGATCATCCCGGCCCGCTACCTGAAGCGGATCGAACGCACCGGCTACGGCCCGCTCCTCTTCGCCGACAAGCGGTATATCACAGGCGGCGCCCCCGAGGCCGACAACCCGGAGCAGGGGGGGACCCCCAACCCCGAGTTCCCGCTCAACCAGGCCGCCGCGAAGGGGGCCACGATCCTCGTCGCCGGCCGCAACTTCGGCTGCGGCTCCAGCCGCGAGCATGCCGTCTGGGCCGTCATGCAGGGGGGCTATCGCGCGGTCATCACCCCCGGCAAGGGGGAAGGCTTCGCCGACATCTTCGAAGGCAACGCCTACAACAACGGCCTCCTGCCGATCGAGCTCCCGGAAGCCGACTGGCGGGTCATCGCCGATGCCGCCCGGGCCAACCCCGGCAAGGTCGACGTGACGATCGACCTCGAAAACGTCGTCATCCTCCTGCACACCCCCGACGGCGCCGAGAAACGGTTCTCGTTCGACGTCCCCGAATCCGACCGGAACCGCCTGCTCAAGGGGCTCGACGCCATCGCCGAAACCCTCCTGCGCGACGACGCCATCGCCGCGTATGAGAAGCAACTCCCGGCATGGACCACGCCCCGGACTGTCTGATTGCGTGTTGAGACGTGTCGAGTTGGAGATAATTGATTGTTCACTCGCATTCAGGCCCGACACTACCGAAGCCTAAAATTCATCGATCAACCGCTCGATCGGTTCGAGGCTTTGGTCGGGCCGAATGCCAGCGGAAAGTCGACATTTCTCGATCTCTTCGCATTCTTGAGCGACCTGATGCGATCTCGGGGCAATGTCCGCGAGGCGACCTACAAACGGAGTGCCGATTTCTCCAGGTTGCTCTGGAACGGAGAGGGCTCATCGTTCCAGATCGCGGTCGAGGCATCCATCCCCGAGGATGTGCGCACGCGGATGGCGCAGGCCAAGCAGAAATATGGCCTGGTGCGGTACGAGGTCGAAATCGGTATCGACGCGTCACGTAACGAGATCGGCGTCAACCATGAGATTCTCCGATTGCTCGCGAACTCGGTGGGTAATCACGTCCAGAGCCGAACAAGGCAATATGCCGAGGTGCAAGAAGATGATCCGGAGAGAATCTTTTTTCTCACGGATGTTCCGGGGATGATCGAAACGCTGCCGCTCGTTGGAATCGTTGACGGCCGAGTCGAGTACTATTCGGAAGCACTAGAGCGGGGCGAAGAATCCTTCAGCATTTCTCATCCATCGCGCCGAAAGCGGAGCGCCCTGGCGAATGTCCTGGACGACCCGGACAGCTTTCCCGTCAGCCTTTGGTTCCGGGAGTTTCTGGAGAATGGAATCCAGAGTTTCATCCTGAATAGTCAGGTGATGAGGCAACCCAGCCCTCCTGGACTTGGCCTCCGATTCCAGCCCGATGGTTCCAACCTGCCGTGGGCGATCGACGAACTGGCCAGGGACCAGACGAGATTTTCCGACTGGCTGGATCACGTGCGGACGGCACTCGAAGAGATTCGCGATATCCGCACCGTCGAACGGCCCGAGGATCGGCATCGTTACCTGATGATCGATTACGCCAACGGCGCGACCGTGCCGTCGTGGCTGGTTTCCGACGGCACCCTCTGCCTGCTTGCGCTCACGATCCTGCCCTATCTCAAGGACATGAATGGGGTTTATCTGATCGAGGAGCCCGAGAACGGCATCCATCCTCAGGCGGTGGAAACCGTGATCCAATCGTTGACGTCGATCTATGACGGCCAGGTGCTGATCACGACGCACAGCCCGGGCGTGGTTGGCCAACTCGAACTCGAACAGATCCTCTGCTTCGCGAAGGATGAAGACGGGGCCACCGAGATCATCTCGGGAGATCGCCATCCCCGATTGAGCGACTGGAAGCGTGGACAGCCCGATCTGAGCGTCCTCTTCGCATCAGGCATCCTGAGCTGAGAATGGGTGTCATGAAAGATCTGGCCCTGCTGGTCGCCGATAAGAACATGGCTTTTACCATGCGGGGAATCTTGAATCGCCCGGAATCTCTCGGTATTCAGACAGTGATCTATGAGGTCAATACGTTTGGCCGCCACGACGCCGGCGTCCGGATCGCAGGCCCCTCGGAGCTAGCTCTTTTGAAGAAGGAATTCAGATTCGGGCTCATCATGTTCGATTGGGAAGGTTCTGGTGCCGACGCGGATTCTCCAATCGTTCTTGAGAGAGAGTTGGATCAAGAACTGGCCCGGACCTGGGGCCAATGCGCGAAGTCGATCGTCATCGAGCCGGAGTTGGAGGCATGGACCTGGGGAAGCGACAATGCCATGGAAGACGTGCTCAGGTGGTCCCGGACCGAAAAGGGAAAGATTCGCGAATGGCTCTCCGAAGGAGGGTACACGTTCCATGCGAATCGGAAACCGGCGCGTCCGAAGGAAGCCCTTGATGCCTTGATGAGCGAGTTGAGGATGCCAAGGTCGTCGGCCATCTATCAGCAAATTCTGAGTAAGATCAGCCTTGCGCAATGCGTTGATCCCGCATTCAATCGGCTGAAGACGACCCTTCAAGCGTGGTTTCCCGTCAATCCTCCGAGTCGGCCGGCGCCACGCGGTTGACGATCGACGTCGACGCGAAATGAACGCTCAACAAGGACGGGGCCGTCTGGCCAAACGAGAGGACCTCGTCCGTGGTGGCCAGGCCGAACGACGCTTATGGCCGGCTCAGGAAGAATCACCGGGCCTGGTCGCCGTCAGGAGGGCGGACCATCCGACGCGGGGGGGATGCGGAGCCCGGCGATCACGAGGCCCCGCTTCTCGCCCCGCACGACCGCGATCTCGGTCAGGTGGCCCATCACCTGGAAACCGAGGCTCTCGTTGATCCGCCGGGTGGCGTCGTTGTGGTCGAAATACATGCTCAGGAGGGTCGTCACTCCCAGCCTGGGGCACTGTCCGATCACGAACTCCTTGAGGCGTCGGCCGATCCCTCGCCGGTGGTACGCGGTGGCGATGTAGATGCTCACCTCGGCCGTGGCGTCGTAGGCCGGTCGGCCGGCGTAGAACGACGACAGATAGGCCGTGGCGACCACCTCGCCGTCGATCTCGGCCACCCAGATCGGCCGGCGGGCGGGGTCGAACTTGCGGAACCAATCGACGCGGTCGGCGACGGCGATCGGCCTGGTGTCGGCCGTGGACCAGCCGGCCGGGATCGACTGGTTGTAGATGTCGACGATGGCCGGCAGGTCGGCCTCGGTCGCCTCGCGGATCGAGAGGTTCACGGCGCTTCCTCAATCGGGGGACGCTCGGCCGGTCCGGTGGGCACCACGCGGATGACGACCGATTTCGAGGCCGGGGTGCGGCTGCCGTCGGCGAAGTCGTCGACCGGGACCAGCACGTTGGCCTCGGGGAAATAAGTGGCGGTGCAGCCGCGAGGGATGTCGTACGGCACGACGATGAACCGGGGGGCGACGCGGCGTTCCCCCTTGTATTCGCCGATCAGGTCGACCACCTGATGCGAGACCAGCCCCAGCTCGGCCACGTCGTCCCGGTTCATGAAGACGACCCGGCGCTCCTGGTAGACGCCGCGATAGCGGTCGTCCAGCCCGTAGACGGTCGTGTTGTACTGGTCGTGGCTCCGGACGGTCATCATCAGGAGCTGGCCCGGCGCCAGGGGGATGTTGGGGATCGGCTGCACGGTGAACCGGGCCTTGCCGGTCGAGGTGTTGAATCGGAGATTGGCCGCCGAGTTGGGGAGCGTGAAGCCCCCCGGCTGGCGGACCCGCCGGTTGAAATCCTCGAAGCCGGGGATCACCGCCGCGATCCGGTCTCGGATGCGGTCGTAATCGGCCTCCATGGCTTCCCAGTCGACCCCCGACGCATCGCCGAGCACCGCACGCGCCAGCCTCGCGACGATCGCCGGCTCGCTGAGCAGGAATTCCGAGGCGGGCGCCAGCCCCCCGCGCGCCACGGGCGAGAAGGCCACGAAGGTGATGCCGCGCGAGGCGTGGACCACGCTCATCGAGTCTTCGACCGTCACGAACTGAGGGCCGGACGCCTGCCGGTCCAGCTCGGTCCGTCCCAGGCAGGGGAGGATCAGGGCCTTCCTGCCGGTGACGAGGTGCGCGCGGTTCAGCTTGGTGGCGACGTGCGCCGTCAGCCGGCAGCGCCTCAGGGCCTCGGCGGTGTAGTTCGTGTCGGGGGTGGCGGAATGGAAGTTCCCCCCCATGGCGAAGAAGACGTGCGCCCGGCCCTCGTGCATCGCCTTGATCGCGGCGACGACGTCGTGCCCGTGCTCTCGGGGGGGCTCGAAGCCGAACTCGTCCTTCAGGCGATCGAGGAAATCGGCCGAGGGCCGCTCGAAGATCCCCATCGTCCGGTCGCCCTGCACGTTGCTGTGCCCCCGCACCGGGCATGCCCCCGCGCCCGGCTTGCCGAGGTTCCCGCGCAGGAGGAGCAGGTTGACCACCTCCTGGATGTTGCCGACGGCGTTCTTGTGCTGGGTGAGCCCCATCGCCCAGCAGATGATCGCCCGCTCGGCCTTCATGTAGATCTCGGCCGTGCGGCGGATCAGGTCGCGGCCGATCCCCGACTGCTCCACGATCTCATCCCAGGAGGCCGCCTCGATCTCGCGGGCGAACTCCTCGAAGCCCGAGGTGTGCTGCCCGATGAACTCGTGGTCGAGTACCTTGCCGGGATTCTTGCGCTCCTCGTCGAGCACTTCCTTCATGATCCCCTTCAGGAGCGCGACATCCCCGTTGATCCGCACCGGCACGAACAGCTCGGCGATCGGGCTGCCGCCGAAGAGCATGTCGCCGACGTGCTGAGGGTGTGCAAACCGGTCGAGCGCCCGCTCGTGGAGGGGATTGATGCTGACGATGTGGCAGCCTCGCTGCGCGGCCGATTCCAGCGCCGAGAGCATCCGAGGGTGATTCGTGCCGGGGTTCTGGCCGATGACGAAAATCGCATCGGCCAGCATGAAGTCGTCGAGCGAGACGGTCCCCTTGCCGACCCCCAGGGTCTCCCCCAGGCCGACGCCGCTCGACTCGTGGCACATGTTCGAGCAGTCGGGGAGGTTGTTGGTGCCGAACAGCCGGACGAAG
Organism: uncultured Planctomycetales bacterium; assembly: GCA_937997355.1. Taxonomy (GTDB): domain Bacteria; phylum Planctomycetota; class Planctomycetia; order Isosphaerales; family Isosphaeraceae; genus CALKTZ01. The sequence continues at coordinate 5,241 of CALKTZ010001011.1, forward strand.
AGCTGATAGAGGAACGCTGCCTCGTTGCTGGTCCGCCCCGAGGTGTAGAAGATCGCCTCGTCGGGGGATTCGAGCCCCTTCAGCTCGTCCGCGATCAGGCGGAACGCATCCTCCCACGAGATGGCCTTGTAGTGCGTGGCCCCTTCGTCGAGGAACATGGGCCGGGTAAGCCGCCCCTGGGATTCGAGCCAGTAGTCCGACTGTTCGAGGAGTTGCTCGACCGACCATTCGCGGAAGAACTTGGGGGTCACCCGGCGCGTGGTGGCCTCGGCAGCCACCGCCTTGGCCCCGTTCTCGCAGAACTCGGCGTGCGAGCGGTCGCCGACGTGCGGCTCGGGCCAGGCGCAGCCCGTGCAGTCGAAGCCGTTGGCCTGGTTCACCTTCAAGAGCGTCCAGGCCCCCCGCAGCACCCCCATCTCGTGGACCGTGTGCTTCAGGGTGCTGGCGATGGCGCCGAAGCCGGCCGCCGGGTGGTGATACGGGCGCACGTCGACGTCCACCGTCTCGACGGGAGGGGCCGGTTTCCCCTGGGGCGGGGCCGCGTTCTTCGCCTTCGTCGAGGCCGGACCGGTCGGATCGGACATGGCGCCTTCCCTTGGTTCGAGACCTCGCCCCATCGGTTCAACGATGCGGGTCGATCCGCCCCGGATGGGTGTAGATGTTGAAACCAGATCCCCGGAGGAATCCCACCAGTGTCATTCCCAGGCGATCCGCCAGCGAGATCGCCAGACTCGAAGGGGCCGAGACCGCGATGCCGGCCACGGCCGCCTTCTGCAAAATCTCGAAGCTCGTCCGCCCCGAGACCATCAGGATTCGATCCGCCAGCGGCAGGCCGCCGTCGAGGAACGCGCGGCCGATCAGCTTGTCGACGGCGTTGTGGCGTCCCACGTCTTCTCGGAGGATGAGCAACCGGCCCTGGGCGTCGAACAGCCCTGCGGCATGCAATCCGCCGGTCCGTTCGAACACCGCCTGGCCGTGTCGCAGGCGATCGGGGAGCGCGATGATCGTCGAGCGGGGGACCACCGGCCCCTCGCCGACCCCCTCGCACCGCACGGCGACCTGGTCGAGCGTCGCCTTGCCGCAGACGCCGCAGCTCGAAGTCGCGAAGAAGTTCCGCTTGAGGGACGAGCCGTCGAACGGGACCCTGAGCGCGACGTGTACGACGTTGCACACCCGAGCGGGGAGCAGGCTGTTGCGCGGGGTTGCGGGATCGGTTGTCGCCTTCAACTCCTCGGGAGACTCGATCAGCCCCTCGGTGCGCAGGAAGCCGACGGCCAGCTCGAAGTCGTGCCCGGGGGTCCTCATCGTCACGGCCACGCTCAGCGGCTCCTGATCGGGGCCGCCGGCCCGGATTTCGAGCGGCTCCTCGATGACGACCCAGTCGCTGCGCTCCCGCGATTCCGACTCCGCGACGACCCGGACCGGGGCCGACGCCACGGCCTGAGCCGCGGGCGCGACCGAACCCGGCATGAGCAGCGGCACAGGGGGACTGAGAGGAGTCTGATCGCTCATCAGCGGCTCGGGGGAGACGGGCCAGATCCGCGACGGGGCGTCGCGCCTGCCGAATTATACGATGCCCGGGGCGTCAGATCCACGAAAGACGGCGACAAGGAGGCGACAAAATGTCTTTTAAAACGCGAATCGTCGCAGGACGGCGAAGAGCCCGCCGGATAGGGCCATGACGGTCGGCAGGGTGAGCACCCAGGCGGTGAGGATGGCCCGGACGGTCCGGTGTTGCAGCCCGACCCGCTCGACGGCCATCGTCCCCGCCACGGCCGAGGACAGCACGTGCGTCGTGCTGACGGGGAGGCCCCCCCGGTCGGCCAGGCCGATCGTGATCATGGCGACGGCCTCCGCCGCCGCCCCCTGTCCGTACGTCAATTGCCCCTTGCCGATCTTCTCGCCGACCGTCACCACGATGCGCTTCCAGCCGACCATGGTCCCCGAACCGAGGGCGAGTGCCACCGCGATGATGACCCAATCCGGGGCATAATCGGTGGAGACGCGGGACGCCTCGCGGCATTCCCGGAGCATTTGCCGGGCCGGGTCGGAACGATCCAGGTCCTTCTCGATCTTCCCGAGCTCGCGGTCAATCCGGAGGATTTCCAGCCGGACCTCCTTCCGCTGGGTCCGGTTCAACCCGTTGCGTTGGGAGACGAGATCGGTGGCGTTGCGCAACTCCG
>CALKTZ010001012.1 GCA_937997355.1 uncultured Planctomycetales bacterium
GGGCCAGTGCAAACAGCAACGATCGGGAGACCTTCGGTCGGCCCATTCGGCGGGGTCGTGAGACCCGCGCCGAACAAATATTGATCTTCTCCCCGCTCAACACATATCCCTTCCGAGAGGGGGGACATATTTGCGCGTTCACGCGTATCTCTGTTCGGCGACGGCCTTCCGGATCTTCGCTCCGACGTTCTGACTCCGTTCCTCATTCCCCGTCGTCGGAGTCGTCGAGCAAGATCCCGCGATTCCGCCCGATCGCCAGGTGGCAGAGGGCCACGGCGCAGGCATCGGCGACGTCGTGAGGCTCGGGGACGCGATCCAGCTTCAGCTCGGTTTTCACCGCATGCTGCATCTGTTCCTTGGGGGCGCGGCCGCTGCCGGTGAGGGTCTTCTTGATCCGCGAGGCGGCATAGCCGAAGACCGGTATTCGCCGCTGCGCCGCGGCCAGCATGATGACCCCTCGGGCGTGGGACATCAGGATCGCCGTCCTCGGATATCTGACGTGGCTATGCACCCGTTCCAGCTCGAGGGCCTCGGGGGTGAACGCGGCGAGGACCTCTTCCAGCCCACGATGGAGGTAGGCCAGGCGCGCGCCGAGCGTGGACCCGGCCGTCGGCGGCCGAATCACCCCGGCCTCGATCACCAGGCCCCCTCGCGTGGAGGTGTCGAGAACGGCGTAACCGGTCACGTTCAGGCCGGGATCGATCCCCACCACCCGGCCGTCGATCCGCGGGACCGAGCAGGTTTCCGAATCCGAGACTTCCTTCAAGGAAGTGCGCTTGCGCGATCCTGCCGCCATCCTCGGCGCTCCTTCCGTCCTGGAATAAAATTCAAATTGAACCGATGAGACTCCGCGACCCCCCGATCAGCGGCCGGATTCGATCCGCCAGCGAGTGCCGTCGGGCCGATCCTCCAGGGTGACATTCAGGGCCGAAAGCCGATTCCGGATCTCGTCCGAGAGCTTGAAATTCTTCTCGGCACGGAGCCTGGCCCGCAGGTCGATCAGGAGGTTGAGCAGGTCGCCGGTCAGGTGATCCAGGCTCGCCGAGGCCCGGTCCGCCGTGTTTCGGAAGAGCCCGAGGATCTGGCTCAATTCTTTCAGCACCACCATGCCGGATCGATATTCCGCGAGCTGGGCCGGATCGACGGCCCCGGCCTTCCAGGCGTTGGTGAACCGATTCAAGACGTGCGCGACCTCGAACAGCTCGCCGATCGCGCCTCCGGTGTTGAAGTCGTCGTCGAGGGCTTCGAGGAATGTCTCCCGATGCTCGCCGATCTCCTTGAGGAACGCGGAATCGCCCGCCTGGAAATCGCCGCGTTTGTCGGGTGCTTCGAGCAGGTCGAAGCTCGATTTGGTCAGTTCCTCGAACCGTTCAAACGATCGGTAGAAGGTCTGCAAGCTCCGCTCGATCTCGTCGAGGCGGCTCGGGCCGTAGTCGATGGGGCGCCGATAATGGCTGCTCAGGAGAAGCATCCGGACCGTGTCGGGCCGGGATTTCTTGAGCAGGTCGCTCATCAGGACGATCGTGCCGGGGTCGGACTTGGAAA
>CALKTZ010001013.1 GCA_937997355.1 uncultured Planctomycetales bacterium
AGGCCCCGGCCAGCGCGATCGCCAACGGGACATCGGCCAGAAAAACTCCCCCGGCCAGCGTCAACTCCAACACGGCACATTGAACACCGTTTCCCAGCAACGCATTGGCCACCATCGACGACCTCGCATCGCACACCCCCCCGACCGGGACGCCCCACTCCCGATAGCCCGGACGGCCGAGGTCCTGGACCGTCGTGAAAACCCCCGGCGCAATCACTCGCAGTCCGTTTTCCGTCATCCCGCTCGATCCAGAAAGCCCTTGATCTCGATTCCCAGGGATTGCAGCACCTGGCGCACACGCTCGACATTCTCGACCGCCGCCGGATCATCGCCGTGAATGCAGAGGGTCTCGATCGCATTTTGGGAGTCGAGCAATCGCTCGATGTGTTCAGCCATCTCGGCCGGGTCGTGGAGCAGGGCGGTCGGGTCGGACCTGGGCACGAGCGAGCCGTCGGGCCGATAGCGGCGGTCGGGAAACCCCTCCGCCACGTAGCGGATTTCCGCCTCCCTCGCCAGGCTCTCCAACAAGGTGCCAGGCTGGCCGAATAACGGCAATTTCAAGCGACGGATCGCGGCAACCACTCCCTGGGCGATCTCGGGCTGTCGCTGCGCCTGGTTGTACAAAGCTCCGTGCGGCTTGAGGAATCGAATCTCGATGCCGGAGTTTTCCGCGAGCCGCGCCAGGTCTTCCACCTGCCGGAGGATCAGCCTCTCCACCTCGGCGGCCGTGGCCGTTTGCTCCCGGCGGCCAAACCCCTCGCGGTCGGGAAAGCCCGGATGAGCCCCCACGATCACGCCCAGTTCCTTCGCGGCATCGAGCGTCCGCCGGATTGAGGCGGAATCACCGGCATGGGCGCCGCAGCAGATCCCGGCCGACGTGATCCGCTCAAGCAGTTGCCGGTCGTTCGGAAAGCCTTCGCCGAGGTCGGCGTTGAGATCGACCGAGAATCGACGAGCCATCGATACGGCTTCAGGGGCGTTCATCGCGCCTTGCCTCGAATTCATCGCGAGTGATCGGTTGAAATCGGATGCGGTCTCCCGATCGAATCGGGAAATCGCCGAGTTCGGGATTCGCGATTCGCAGGGGCGTCCGACCGAGGAGGTGCCATCCGCCTGGCGACTCGACCGGATAGATGCCGGTTTGTCGTCCCGTGATCGCGACCGAGCCGGCCGGGACGCGAAGCCTGGGCTCCGCTCTCCGGGGCAGGCCGCTCAATCGTTGCGGGAGATATCCGGCATAGGGAAATCCCGGCAGGAATCCAATCGCGAAAACGCGATATTCCGCCCCCGAATGGAGTTCAATCACGTCATCGGGGGTCAGCCCGAGTCGATCAGTGACGTCGGTCAGGTCGGGGCCGTCGTAGAGGACGGGAATCGTCACCAACCGGCCGGGCTCGTCCTCGACAGCCGAAGCATCGATCTCGATCGACCGCAAGATTTCGCCGAGCCGATCCAGGTCAATCCGGTCGGGATCGGCGTAGACGGCCGCGGAGCGATAGGCGAGGACCACGTCGGTCACCCCTTCGATGTTCCGGCCGCGAACCGACGATGCCCAACAGCCGGCTGCATCCTCGTGCGAAAAGCTCGCCAGGAAGGCGCGATCACCGAGCGGCTCCAGCGCAATCATTCGAAATTGCTCCCCCTCCCGGCGTCGCGTATGATGCAATCAAGCGAGACGACATCCGCTCGACCTCAACGGTCGCGCCCCCTTTCACTCTATCCCCCGACGGGTCGAGGGTCATCATGGTGGTCTGGACGATCGCTTTGACCGTCTCATTCGCCAGTCAGGTCGACCCGAAGGCCGCTCCCAAGGGGCCGAAATTCGCCCCGAGCAAGACCGCGGCCGAAGTGGTCACGCTGCGCGACGGGACAACCATCCTGGGCCAGATTGTGGAGACGCCGCCGCCGAAGAAGGGCCACGCAAACGCGACCCAGCCCATCCTGATGGTCGTCCGTCGAGCCTGGGGGGAAGTTCATCAGAAAGAACGGCTGAGCAGTTGGGAACGCTCCGACGCGCAGAAACTGCGACAGGTGGAGAAGCAGCGGAAGGAACGCCTCGTCCGTTGGCGTCGTGAGCGATCGGCCGTGGTCGCCGAAGATCAACGACAGGCGGACCGGATTCTGACCTGGATCGACAGCCAGCTCGATGGGCTCGGCGATCCGGGACGTTCCGATCAATCGACATTGCTGATCGCCAGAATCCCTCGGGGTGATGTCCGGTCGCTGGAGCACAAGCCGGCCGCGTCCACGCGGCTCCTGGCACTGGCCTGGCGATGCCGGTTGCCCGAGCCGGAAACCCTTCCCGTCGACCAGCTCAGGGAGTCGATCGAAGGACGAGGTTTCGTCGTCGACACCAGTCGTCCGATCTCGATCGACGATTTGCTCCCGCGGGGCGTCGAGAGCGACACGCGATGGCTCGCCCGGAGGGCCGCAACCGAGGTGGCCGTCGATCCCGGCCTTCGTTTTCTCCGGTATCAGGATCTCATCCTTCCCGATTCCAAGGAGCCCCAATCCTTCGATCAGCTTGCGCTCGGCAACGGCCTCTCCGAGTTGAAAAAGCTCCTCGATCCCGACAGCGACACAAGCCGAGTCGATCCGCTGGTCGAACGGCTGGAGAAGATCGAGGCGAACGGTCGAGTCGGCGCCGTGGTGACCAGCCTGAAAATTCCCCCGGACCTCGGTTCGGCGAGTGTCGAGATTACGCTCTGGGTTCGCTTCGGCCCCAGAAAATGGTTCCCGGTCGATACCCAGAAGGGGACGGTCCGGGCGGACGACCTCGGCCCCGATGCCGGCAAGGAACTGGAGGACGATCCGCAAATCCAGTCCGCGTTCCGATTCGCCGAAGGTCTCGGGCTCGGACAGGCCATTCAGGATCTCAAGTCCAAGAGCCTCAGAATCGGCGCGGCCACCCAGAAAGCCCTCGGCATCGCGCGATCGGCCTCCGAGACCAGCCTCAACGCCCTCGCTCTCCCCGTATTCGAGCCGGCTGCCGGGAAGTTGGAGAACCCCGTCCTACGGCCCGATCTCCCCCCGGAAAATGGCAAGCCCCGGGAATGATCGATCCTCGATAAAATGGTAGTCCCCCACGCGATCCGGCACCGTGCGCACCGGTTGTCCCCGGCGCGATCCCACGGCCAGAAATACCGGGGACGCACGATCGATCTTCTCCGGCTGGATGTTTTCCGCCTTGAGGATGGTGCAATCCGCCGGCAGGTAGTAACGCGCCGTCTCGACCTCGACATTGTTGTGCGCATCGGCCGACATCACGAGCACCGTCGACGGCCCGGCCTTCAACTCGGCCCGATCATGCTCGACCGACGCGGCAAAGGCTCGCCAATCTCCCTTGATTTCCGGGTCGAAGACCATCGGCATGATCGTCATCACCGAGAGACCGGCCATGCCGACGGCCAGGGGAAAACGCACGACCGCCGGCAGTCGGCTCAACCCCGAAGCCACCAGGATCAGATAGGCCGGGGCGACAAACAGCGTGTAACGGGCGGGTCCGAAAATCGGGTGGGAAATCCAGGAATAGGCGAATAGCACCAGGGGTGGAATCGCGAGCCAGATCAGGAGGCAGGTCGGCGTCAGGAACACATGAGCCGAGGATTGTCCGTTCCCCTCGGCCTGTCTCTCTCGAAAGTCTCGGACTACTCCGTATCCGGCAACGGTCAGTAATCCCGCCAATGTGACGAAATTGCCGCCGATGAAACCGATCGGTGTTCCCAACAAAAACTTGATCGGCAGCGGTCCGGAGAAGGATTCCGGGGCATGGTCCAGGTAATGATTCAGCCAGGGGGCGATCAATAATCCCGCCATCGCGTGAATCCCGAACCATCGTATTCTCGACCCGAAAAACGCTGTTGCAAAGAACCCCGAAGCCATCGCCAGGGTTGCCAGCATGATCAGGCCAAGCGGGTGCGAATAGCCCAGGGCCACCAGGGCGATCCCATAAGCGACCGGCGTTTTGCGGCGGGACGTATTCCTCAGTTGGAAGAGTAACGCCCAGCAGGCGCAGGTCACGAAAACCAGCCAGGCATACATCCGGGCCTCGCGGGCATAGTAAATCAAGAGCGGGCTGAGCGTGGCCAACCAGGCCGCCCAGAGCCCGGTCGAGGCTCCAAAAGTCGCGAGACCGATTCGGTAGATCAGAAAAACCGTGGCCACACCGCAAACCACGCTGAAGGATCGGCCGGCGAATTCGGATGTGCCGAACAGATAAAGCCAGTCCTGGAGCAGCAGGGGATGGAGGGGTGCCCGGGTCGCGTCAATCTCACCGAGCAAGCGCAACAGCGCCGCCGGGCTCTCCGCACGCGCGAGTCGCATCGTCACGACTTCATCGTACCAAAGGCTGAGCCGGCCCAGCCCGAAGCCATCGATCGCGGACGCCAGCGCAAGAATCGCGGGGAGCGCGGCCACTCGGACGAGCCGGCGAACCCTGGCGTTGACGCGACATCTCATCGGTTCAATTCTCAACTCGGCCGACAGTGGGATGATAAAACACGTTGAGCGGTGCGTCTGGTCCGGTTATTGTACTCGGCGAGGACGGCGCGCCATTGATTGAGACAGATCGGGCCGCATCGTCGCATATCGAGTCGTTAAGCGAAAGGCTGGGGGTCATGGGTCTGTTCTCGGGCAAAAAAGGTCTCGTCATGGGGGTCGTCAATGACTTCAGCATCGCCTGGGCGATCGCGCAGAAGTTGCTGGCCGAAGGTGCCGAGCTCGGATTCACCCATTTGCCCGGCGACAAGATGGAGCGTCGGGTCCGCAAGCTGACCGACCCGATCGGCGCCAAGCTGCTGGTCCCCTGCGATGTCCAGAAGGACGAGGACATTGCCAGGGCTTTCGAAGAAACCGGCAAGCACTTCGGCTCGATCGACTTCCTTGTTCACTCGATCGCCTACGCGCCGATCGACGACCTCAAACGCCCTTTCGTCCAGGCCAGCCGCGAGGGCTTCAAGACGGCGATGGACGTGAGCGTCTATTCGCTTGCGAGCGTATCCAAGCACGCCGCCACGATCATGCCCAACGGAGGCTCGATCGTCACCCTCACCTATTTCGGCGGCGAGAAGGTCGTCGAGGGATACAACCTGATGGGCGTCTGCAAGGCGGCGCTGGATGCCTCGGTGCGCTACCTGGCCTTCGACCTTGGCCCACAGAAGATCCGGGTGAACGCCGTCTCCGCCGGTCCCGTCAAGACGCTCGCCGCGTCGGCGGTCGGCGAGGCCGACAAGCTCGCAGGGCTCTACGAGGCCGTTTCGCCGATGGCCCGGAACATCACGCGAGAAGAAGTTGGCGCGGCCGGGATGTTCCTCCTCTCCGACCTGGCCAGCGGCATCACCGGCGAGTTGTTGCACGTCGATTGCGGCTACAACGTCATGGGTTCTCCCGGCCGTGCCTTCGAAGCCGCCAAGGCCGGGCAGGTTTGATCTCCGGGCTCGATCTCTCGCAACGGCCTAATCTGTTCGCAGCGAATCCAGCCCCTCGCGGATCGTCCCATGCGAGCGGCTGGATTCGTCGAGGAATGCCTCTCGGGGATCGTCCATGAGTGAATCGTCGGGAGCGGACATTCCCCCGGCTCCGATCTCGGTAGGGATCGGGATCATTAGCCGAAATGGGCTGTATCTCGTTCGACAGCGGCCGAAAGGAACCGTTTACGAGGGATACTGGGAATTCCCGGGCGGGAAGTGCGAACCGGAGGAAACCTCGGAAAGTGCCATGATCCGGGAATGCTTCGAGGAAATCGGCATGGAGGTCATCCCGATTCGGCTCCGGAAGGTGATCGAGCATACCTATCCGCATGGAGCCGTCCGGCTGCACTTCTTCGACGGCGAACCGGCTCTTCCCGATGCCCAGCCCGCGCCCGGGACCGGCTTCCGCTGGCTCCCCCTCGCCGATCTCGCCTCGCTTCGCTTCCCCGAAGCGAATTCGATCATCCTTGAGGAGCTTCTGGCGGAAGCGAATTCCCGTTGAGGCGAGATGCACCAGGATGAAAACGAAGCGGGCCTCTCGACCAAACCTTGGCGATCGAGAGGCCCGAACTCAAATCGGAGATTTACCGTCCGATCGCTTGCTCAGGGAATCCGATTCGGATTCGGATTGCTGATCGTGATCGGCGGCTCGCGATCGACGACGTGGTCGATCAGGCCATATTCACGCGATTCCTCGGGAGACATGAAGCGGTCTCGGTCGGTATCCTCCTCGAGCCGCTCCAGAGTCTGCCCGGTATGCTTCTGGTAGATCTCGTTCAGTTGACGCTTCATGCGGATAAACTCGCCCGCATGAATCAGGATGTCGGACGCGGTCCCTTCCATGCCGGCCAGCGGCTGGTGGATCATGATTCGGCTGTGAGGCAAGGCATAACGCTTGCCTTTGGCACCGGCGGCGAGCAGCAACGAGCCCATGCTGGCGCACTGCCCCATGCAATAGGTCGCCACGTCGCAGGAGACCCACTGCATGGTGTCGTAGATCGCCATGCCGGCGGTCACGCTGCCGCCGGGGCTATTGATGTAAAGATGAATATCGGCCTTGGTGTCCTGATGCGCCAGGACCAGCATCTGGGCGATGATCAGATTCGAGACCGTGTCATCGATCGCGGTCCCCAGGATGATGATCCGGTCCTGGAGGAGGCGGGAATAGATATCCATCGCCCGCTCTTCGCGACCGGACTTTTCGATGACGATTGGAACCAGAGGCATGAATGGGCCCTTTATCGTTCGGTTCGGTGGAGCAAAGCCGGAGCAGGCAGTAAGGTAAACACCCGGACTCGGCCACGATGATCAATGATCAATGCCGAGCCTTTTCCTCACTCAGCCGAAGTCTGAGGTCCCTGCGATCCCTGAGATGGGGAGGACGTCGAGGTTGTCGTGGTCGAAGTCAAGCCACCCTTGGCCTCGTCGGCGATCCGCCCCACGACCATGTCGACCAGGCCGTAATCCTTGGCCTGGGCGGCCGAGAGATAGCGGTCTCGCTCGGTATCCTTGGCGATTCGCTCGTAAGGCTGGCCGGTATGCTTCGCGAGGATCTCGTTGATGACCTGCCGGCTCTTCACGATCTCCTCGGCCTGGATCTCAATATCGGAGATCTGCCCACCGACCTGGCCGTAAGGCTGGTGAATCATGATCTTCGAGTGGGGCAGGGCGAACCGCCGGCCCTTGGTCCCCCCCGCGAGCAGCACGGCGGCCCCCGACGCGGCCAGGCCGATGCAGTAAGTCGCGATCTGGCAGTCGATGAACTGCATGGTGTCGTAGATCGCCAGCGTGCTGGAGACGCTGCCGCCGGGGCTGTTGATGTAAAAGCTGATCCCCTGAGTACGGTTCTCGTACTGGAGGTACAGGAATTTCATCACGGCCATGTTGGCCACGGCGTCGTTGATCACACCTTCCAGGAAGATGATCCGATTTTCGAGCAGCAGATCTCCCAGGCCCATCTGACGCTGCCTCGCGTAGTCGCGATAGCGCTGGAGCATCGGGTCGGCCAGAGGATGTTCAAGGGGCATGGACATGGAACAGTCCTTCGGTTCGATCTTCCTCCCGGGGACAGCCGGGAGAGCATGCAAACAGTATGTGAAGGCGCGACGCTGATCGAGAAAAACCCCGGGGGAGCGGGACATCCGCCCGCTCTCACCTCGGAGAATCTCTCGACCGGACGAATTCTCGTTACTCGGATTCAGTTGCCGCCGACTCGGATCCCTGGGAATCCTCGGATTCGTCGGCGGACACCTCGGCGGAGGCGGAAGCGGAGTCGTCGAGGGTTTCGACGTTCGCATCGGCATCGGGGCCGGTCACGACGACGTCCTCGATTTGAACCTTCTCGAGGACGCGGTCGAGCACCTTGCGTTCCAAAATCTGGACCGTCAAGGAGTCGCTCAAACCTTCCTTTTCAACCCGAGACCGAACACGACGGACGCTCTCGCCCGTCCGCTCCGCGATCGATTCGATCTCGTCTTCCAGGTCGCTGTCCTCGACCGCGATCTTCTCAGCCTCGGCAATCTTGGCGAGCAGGAAGAATTCCTGAAGTGAGCGAAGTGTTGCCTGGTGGGCATTGGCCCGGATTTGAGCCTCGCGGGCGCGGATCTCGTTATCGGAGAGCCCCTCTTGCCTCAGTTCCATGACCAGGCGGCGGATGGTGTCTTTTTCCTGCCGAGAGACCAGGTCTTTCGGCAGATCGAACGGGGTCTTGGCCAGCAGGGCATCGAGAACCTGCCGGCGAATCGCCTGACGCTGCTGATTCTGATTGCGCCGTTCCAGGGCCGACTTGAGCCCTTCGCGCAGTTCCTCGATGTTCTCGAAACCGAGCGAATTGAGGAACGCCGGAGTCGCCTCCGGAAGCTCGGCAAGCTTGAGATCATTGACCTTGAATCGGACCTTGATGGTCTCGCCTCGGATCGACGGATCGACTGCGCTCTGGCCAATTTCCGCGGCGGCTTCGCGGACGTCTCCGGGATTCGCTCCCTTGAGGGCCTCGCCGACTCCCGGGATTCGACCTTCCTTGAATCGCAACTCGGGCTGGAGCCGGAACTGGATTTCCTTCACTTCATTCAGGACCTGATCGTCCCGGACGAAGGAGAGATCCGCCGTGATGTGATCGCCGATCTCCGCCCCGCCCTCGAGCTTCGGCACGATCCGGGCATATCGCTCGAGGAACCTCGTCAACTGATCGTCGACGTCGGCGGGCGTGATCTCCTTGACCGGCCGCTCTGCCTTGATCCCCGTGTAGTCGGGGACCTCGAACTCCGGACGGACCTCGACTTCCATATCGAAGCTCATCGGCCCGCTGTCGGGCAATTCGATGGCCTCGATATCGAGTTGAGGCTGCGTGATCGGATTAAGATTGTGCTCCTCGCCGATCTGCTCCAATGAGCTCATCAGGAGAGAAGATTTCACCTGATCGGCCACTTGCTTGCGAAATCGCTTGACCACCAACTGGCGAGGGGCCTTACCGGGGCGGAACCCCGGAACTTGCGCGTCTCGCTGAAAACTCCCGAGAGAATCTTCGAATTGCTTTTCGATTTCTTCCCGGGGAATGGTCACCTTCAAGTGCTTCTTGCACGGGCCGACATCCTGGATCTGGACGTCGATTTCGAGCTTACGCTTGGGCTCCGCCCCATCCTTAGCTGCGATTTCGGCTGCCGCTGCTTCGTCAATCGTACCCACAGACGCATCCGATTCGTGATCGCCACTGCTCATCACGGACTTTCCCTCGCGGACATCGGGCTGGGATAGCTAAAGTCCGCCATCACGCAACCGACGCGCTGGTGCGAAGCGGCCAACCCAGGTTGACAAAACCAGAGCGGGAGAAGGGATTTGAACCCTCGACAACCACGTTGGCAACGTGGTGCTCT
>CALKTZ010001014.1 GCA_937997355.1 uncultured Planctomycetales bacterium
GATCGTGGGGCACAATCTGCTGGATGGAATCAAGGCCGATGACCTGGGAGTCTTCCGGCCTCTCTGGCTGATCCTTCATCAGAACGGCACGATCCAGCTCACCCCCGACGTGGCGCTCAACATCGCATATCCGCTGATCCCCTGGATCGGGGTCGTGGCGGTGGGCTATGCGTTTGGCGACATCCTCCGGCTGGAGATGGTCCAACGCCGGCGTACGATGCTACTCCTCGGTCTGGGGATGACGATCGCGTTCTTCGCGCTGCGGGGGGCTAACGGCTACGGCGACCCTAACCCCTGGACCTCTCGCGATACGCCGTTACGCACCGCGTTCTCTTTCTTCAACTGCCAGAAATATCCCCCTTCGCTCGACTTCCTGCTGATGACATTGGGTCCGGCGCTCATCCTGTTATCGGTCCTAGATCGGGGTGTCGGCCCTAGGGCGATCGCGCACCCGGTGATCACGATCGGCCGCGTGCCATTGTTCTATTTCATCCTGCAATGGTACGTGATCCACGGCCTGGCGATTGTAATCGCCAAGGCGCGGGGGCTCGATCCTTCCTGGCTCTACGTGCCCGATGTCCCCGCGCCGCCGAACGCTCAGTTCTCGATGCCGATAGTCTATCTCCTCTGGGTGGTCGTCATGCTCATACTCTACGTCCCTTGCCGTTGGTTCGCCGGCCTGAAGGCCAGGCGCAAGGATGTGTGGTTGAGCTATTTCTGACGGAGCCCGATGCGGCGGCATGCGAACGCGCCCGCCCGACGGCATGTTCGCACAAGGGGCGGGATGCGATACAATCCCCCTTCAAGGATTGTCCCCGCGTCGCATCGGCCGGTTGGGATTGGTTCATCCATCAATCGGCCGGGCCGTCTCCGTCCAGGAAACCAGCCCGATGACACGAATGGTCCGTGGGAATTTGATTTGGCTCGTCTCCTTAGTCGCGGTATGCGTCGCGGGAGGTCTCCCGCTTCGCGCCGACGAGTTCACGTTCAACGGCCGGAAGCTCGTGGTCCGCGACGGCTTCACCGCCGAGCTGATCGCCGGGCCTCCGCTCGTCGATCGACCGGTGACGGGGGCGTTCGATGAGACCGGGGCGCTCTATCTCGCCGACTCCTCGGGCTCGAACGACAAGGTGGAGAAGCAGCTTGCCGACAAGCCTCACAGGATCGTCCGGCTGGTCGATTCCGACGGTGATGGAAAATACGACAAGCGGACGATCTTCGCCGACAAGATGATGTTCCCGGCCGGCACCATGTGGCACGGCGGCTCGCTTTACGTCTCCGCGCCGCCGAGCATCTGGAAGCTGACCGATACCGATGGGGATGGCGTGGCCGACAAACGCGTCGAGTGGTTCGAAGGCAAGACCCTCACCGGCTGTGCCAACGACCTGCACGGG
>CALKTZ010001015.1 GCA_937997355.1 uncultured Planctomycetales bacterium
AACGCGGCTCCGCCGCGGAGAGACCTGGGTGATCGAGGATACCCAGACCGACCCGATCACGCGAGACCGGGAGGCCCGCTGGCAGGCCCTGGGAGTTGCCGCCGCCCTCCACGTCCCGCTCGTCGAGGGGGGGCGTCTGACGGCATTGTTCTTCGTCCACGACGATCGGCCGCGCAACTGGACCAAGCGCGAGGTCGATTTCGCCCGCAAGGTGGCCGACCGCACCTGGGCGGCCATCGAGCGGGTCCGGGCCGAGCAGGACCGCGAAGAGAGCGTGGCCGCGCTGGTGAACGAGCGTGCCAAACTGACCGCTATCATAGAGAAGGCCCCCGCTTTCATCTGCATCCTGCGGGGCGACCGGCATATCTTCGAACTGGCCAATCGACATTACTACGAGCTGGTGGGGCGTCGGGAGTTGATCGGCAAGACCGTATCCGAGGCGCTCCCGGAAATCGACGGCCAGGGGTTCTACGAGCTGCTCGACACCTGCTACGCGAGAGACGAAAGTTCCTCGGGCAAGGAAGTCCCGGTGATCATCCGCCGCAGGGTGGATGGCCCGCTCGAACGCCGCTTCTTGAATTTCGTGTATCAGCCGATCCATGACTCCCACGGGAACATCGAAGGGATCTTCGTCCACGGGGTGGATGTCACCGAGATGGTCGAGGCGCGCGAGGCGGTCGCCGCCGCGCGGGACGAGGCCGAGGCCGCCAACCGGATGAAGGATGAGTTCCTCGCCACCCTCTCGCACGAGCTCCGGACCCCGCTCAACGCGATCGTCGGCTGGTCGCGCGTCCTGCTCAGCGGCAAGACGAGCCCCTCGGACATCCACGAGGGGCTCGCGGCGATCCAGCGCAACGCCCAGGCACAGTCGCAGCTCATCGAGGACCTGCTCGACATCTCCCGGATCGTGACCGGAAATCTGAAGCTGGAAATCCGCGAGCTGAATCCCGACGAGGTGATCGAGGCGGCGTTCTCCAGCGTGTCGCACTCGGCGAGCGTCAAGGAGATCCGGGTCGAGAAACACCTCGATCCCCTCGCGGGGCCGATCCGAGGAGACTTCGCGCGGCTCCAGCAGGTCGTCTGGAACCTCCTCTCCAACGCCATCAAGTTCAGCCCCAAGGGGGGATGCATCCGGGTCCGGCTGGAGAGGGTCCATTCACGCGTCGAGATCAGCGTCTCCGATGACGGGATCGGCATCGATCCCGAGTTCCTGCCCTATGTGTTCGATCGGTTCCGCCAGGCCGACGGCTCCACCACGCGTCGCCACGGCGGGCTGGGCCTGGGGTTGTCGATCGTCAAGAAACTGGCCGAGCTGCACGGCGGCGAAGTGCGGGTGCAAAGTCCGGGGCGCGGGCAAGGGGCCACGTTCGTCGTCATGCTCCCCATCCCGGCGATCCAGCTCGGCCTGGAATTGTCGGGATCATCGGACCCGAACGGCTCGGACATGGCCGACGACCTCGACCTCCCGGCAACCCTGGCCGGCGTGCGTGTCCTCGTCCTCGACGACGATCCCGACGCGCGGCTGATCATCGGTCGCATCCTCACCGGCTCCGGCGCCGAGGTGGCGTTGGCCGCATCCGTCGACGAAGCCGAGGCCATCCTGGATGATGTCCACCCCGACGTCTTGGTCAGCGACATCAGCATGCCGGACCGCGACGGCTACGAATTCATCCGCTGGGTCCGCACCCACCATTCCTCCAAGACGCTCCCCGCAGCCGCCTTGACAGCCTTCGCCCGCGCCGAGGATCGCAGGCGTGCCCTGCTCGCCGGCTTCCAGACGCATATCGCCAAGCCGGTCGAGCCCGAGGAGTTGGTGGCGGTCGTCGCCAGCCTGGCGGGCAAGACCGACGGGGGATAACCCGGCAATCCCCCCGAAGTCATGCTCAGGCGACCCCCCGATTCGTGACGCAATCGAGGATTTGCTGCTCGCGCGATTGCAGGAGCGAACCCAACCATCCCAACGACGCATAGTAGAATGCCGCCACCACGCCGCACTCGACCAGGGAGAGCGCCAGATAAACCGGCGCGCGAGGAGGCCAGCCCCAGAGCCGCAGCATCGCCTCGGAGCCGAGCGGGATCAGCACCAGGGCCTGGGTGATCGGGAAGGCGAAGGCGAACATCGCGAACTGGAGCAAGATCGCCGACAGCTTCGGATTCGCGGGCTTCATCGACCCCGCCGCGATATACACAGGGGCGAGGATCGACAGGGCGTTCGCGAGGATGCAGAAGAGCAGGAACATCGAGAAATACTGCGGGATCGTGGCCAGGAGGTGATCCCAACGCATCGGGCTCAGGAATTGAACGATCGCCAGCACGATCGCCGCCATGACCAGGACGATGGGGACGAACGACAGGTTCTTGCCGAGCAAGATGTCCCGTCTCGGGGCCGCGCAGAGGACGTAGACGCGAAAGCCGTCGCGGTCGAATCCGAACTGGTTCCCCATCATTTGCAGGAGGCCGAACAGGACCATAATCATCCCGCCGATCGCGAACAGGGGGCGGATCAGCTCGGGGTAATCGAGGGTCCCGCGCATCACC
>CALKTZ010001016.1 GCA_937997355.1 uncultured Planctomycetales bacterium
CCGCCGCCGAAACCCCCGCCGATCTGGGGGAGTCGAAATCCCTGGGCCAGGGCCGAGCCGACCGGAGTGGCGAGAATCACCGCGACCAAGGCGATCGGCCAACATCGGACGGGCTTCGGCGTCATTCCGATCCGTGACGAAGTGGACATGATTGGACTCCGGAAATGGCCGTGGATGCAATTCAAACGATCAACATCATAACAGGTCGGCCTGAATCGTTGGGAGCGAGTGTTCGGGGTGGGACGCATTCGTGGGTTCGCCAGACGAAGAAATCGTTGCCTGCCCTGACCGTCTCAGGTTGTTCGCTTTAAACTCGCGAAACTCAAACCTTGGCTCACGATCGAAGGAATCCCCTTTAAGAATTATTGAGAGCGAGAGTCGGTTTTGTGACGGAAATTCCGTAAGAATCCTTCAGTACACTCGCTGATGGCGGGTGCGACCAGATGCACGCTTTTGTGCGTGCATGGAATTTTCACTCGACAACACAACGGCCGGGAGGGCCGTTGGCATCCGGAGAGCCCATGGTTCCTCGTCTTAAATTGCGAGGCCGAGGAAACATGGGACCATGAATTCGTTCGACGGAGGTCGAGGGCGGGATGGTGAGAAAGGCCGGGGGGCGATCGTGGCTGGGGGATTCCGCGGTCCCCGATCGCGGGATCACGCCGAACCGGGAGGGGGTGAATTTGCGATTCATCGACCGGAGCGGCTTCAAAATTTAAGGAAAAATCGGAAATCGGCCAAAGTTCCGGTTTACATCCTTCGAGGGACTGAGTATTTTCCAGCCCGTCCGTTCACACCCTCAAGATTCGTGTCGACGGAACTCATGGTTGAGTTTCGGCGGGTGTCGGCAAGGAGGCCAGAGATGCAATCGTTGGCGACTCATCTCGGGCGTTCATTTCCGTCTTCCGTCCGCCGTCGCGCAACGAGTCCGAAACACGCTCGGGTCTCACCCGGCCATGTGATGACTGCTCCCTGTATTGCCCCGGGCCAGGTCGTATCACCCAGGACCCCTCCGTCGCCGGCCCAGCCGGGGACGGGGACGGAACCCCGGGCACGAGGGAGGAACGCTTCATCCATGTCTTCGAAGGCTCGGAATTTTTGCGAAGTCGCGGTTGCGATGCGACGATCCTATCGCTTTCAGGAGGAAATGATGCGCATGACACGAGGATGGACCGGGTTGCGGGCCGCGGCACTTGCCCTCGGAACCGTAGCTTTACTGGCTTCTCAGGCCCGGGCTGACGCGATCAGCTCGCCATCGATGAATTACGACACGGCCGGGAGCATCGGCACGACCGGGGTCTCGGGCGATGGCAACGTCATCACCTACATCCCCGTGACGAGCGGGGCGTTCACCTCGCCGTCCTTCCTGAACCTGGGCTTCTTCCAGGTGGCCCCCCTCAAGGCCGGCCAGTCGACGACCTACACCAACACCCCGTTCTCGCTGACCTTCCTCCCCAGCTCGGTGGGCGGGGTCAACCTCGGCTCGGACGTCAAGCCGATCACGATCTCGGGCGTCCTCAACGGCACGATCTCCGGCAACACGCAGTCCAGCGTGACCGCGACGTTCGACGACATCGCCTCGCCCGTCTTCACGACCCCCGGCTTCAAGCACACGATCAGCATCACCAATACGTCGCTGTCGCTGGTGCCCCCGCTGACCGGGAACGGCCAGACCTCGATCCAGGCCAACTTCTCCTCGGTGACCAACCCGGAGAAGCCCGTCCCCGAACCGACCACGATCGCCCTGTTCCTCACGACGATCGGCGGCATCGGCCTCCGCAAGCGGGTTTTGGCCGGCCGGCAGAAGGCTCGGGATTGATCGGGCGGGATTTCCTCAGGCTCAAGCTTGATCAATTCCGATCAACTTGAGCCCGATCCCGACCGCGTTCGAGGGAGGACCTCCTCCCCTCGATCGGACGATCGATCGGACCATCAGCCATCCGACCAGTCTTGCACCAGTTCGACTCTCCTCCGTCCTCACCGGGATTAGAGCGGACTGGCCGGGCCGAAATTGCAACAACATATCGATCTCGAATCGATCCCTCGACGCCCTCGCGTCGAGGTTTTTTTTGCGCGCGGCGGGTTCGTGTTCTTTCGTGGTGATTGTTCCGTTCGGCGCGGGCCGCCGGACCCCGCCCCGAAAGCCTTTCTCCGATTGGCGCGTGCCCCGGACGACCCCGCCGAAAGGGCCGACCGAAGGTCTCCAAATTTGAGGCCAACGCTCGATCACGCGAAAAACGGGACAGGCACGCGCAAAGTACCGGCGAGCCAGTCCCGTTTTCGCTCCGGCATTCTTGGAGGACCGATCACTTCGCCGCGTCGCGTGGCGGCCAGATGTGGAAGCCGGTCATCGTGGTGCGCACGCGATAGATGCCGGTTCGCGCCCCGATGT
>CALKTZ010001017.1 GCA_937997355.1 uncultured Planctomycetales bacterium
GTTGAATCACCTCCCTAATCAACCGGCGTAGATCCTTGCGCCGACGAGCCGAAATGGCTGTAATATCGGCCGCCGCCATGTCTTCCGGTAGGACCTCGAGCAGGGCATTCAACGCGTCGATCACGGCGGTCGCATTCATGTTACTCTCCATCCTGGAGACGGGTGTGAATGCCCTTGGCAATCACGTTGCCGAGTGTAACGGGAACCGCGTTTCCTAGCTGCCGCATGCTTTCCGTCCATGAACCGAAGAATCCGTAATCGTCGGGAAATGTCTGGATCCGGGCGGATTCCCGCACCGTGAAATATCTGACGCGTCCATCCTCGAAGGCGATCATGTTCTCGCCGCCGGGCACCCCATGATCTCCCGCCTTCAGCGTTTTTCCCGGCTCGTCGAGCGGACTACCGGTGTGTCCCGCGTAAGCTCGGGCGCCTGGCACCAGTCTGTGGTTCAGGATTGAATGCTCGGAATTCCTCCGCTCGGGATCGGGCAGCCCGATCAAGGCGTCACGCACCGTTCGCCATGGCTCGGTGTTCGGGCCGAACAAGCCGCAATCCATTTGTTCCCGAACGCGATCTGGCGCAACGGGACGCTTCCCCTTGGGGATGCGGTGCCTTTCCCAATACTCACCGCTGACCCACTTGTCCCATAACAGCGAATGTCGAGAATGCGTCGCCGTGGGAAACGACCAATCAAGTTCTAGATCGGAGCGAAATCCGACAATCAGCACTCGCTCTCGCCGTTGCGGGACGCCATAATCCGCGGCGTTCAGCAGGCGGAATACAACTCGATAGGACAATCCATCATGCTTGCCCCTGGTGTGATGCTTTTCCAGCCGCGACAAATGCGATATCCATTCCTCGCCCGGCTTGTGTCCGATATCGGGATAGGTGATTTGTAGAAGAATATATTCGAGATACTTGGCGAATGATTGTCGCAATAATCCCTTGACGTTCTCGAACAGCACGGCTTTTGGCTTGAGTTCTCGAACAGCCCGAATCGCCTCGGGGAAGAGGTTTCGCGTATCGTTGTAGCCGCGGTGCTTGCCCCCAATCGAGAATGGCTGGCACGGCGGACCGCCCGCGAGCAGGTCGATCCCCTCCCCGTACACCGAGTAGTCAAATCGTCGAACATCCGTTTCAAACAGCGGCCAATCGATCACGCCGCGTTGCTTGTTTTCCCGGATCGTGCCGCACGCGTTTTGATCCCATTCGACAACGGCCTCGTGCCGAAAGCCCGCCTTGGCGACGCCCAAGGCCAGCCCACCCGCTCCGGCGAATAATTCCAGTGAACGCATCGGCAATTATCCTAGGAAATCACGTATTTGGCTAGTCAATCCATCGACATCCTTGAGCTGGCATTCCCAAATAATCAAATAATCCCAGCCAAGCGCATGCAATGCCGCCTGCTTTTCCCGGTCCCTGCGTGCATTTTCCTCGAGTTTCGGCCGCCAGAATTCCAATCTTGATTTCGGCATTCGCGCGAGGGCGCATCCATCGCCATGCCGATGCCAAAAGCATCCATGAACGAAGATTACCTTGCGACGACTCTTGAAGACGAGATCCGGATGGCCAGGAAGCGTGGGATCGTGCAGCCTGTACCGGTAGTGCAAGGAATGCACGAGGCGGCGTATGGCCATCTCGGGCTTGGAATCCTTGGAACGTACCAATGACATTCGTTTGCTTCGTTCTTCCGGCGTTAGAGAATCGACCATGATCGCCTATCCATCTGTCTCCTTGTCATTCTTCCACGCGGGCATTCGGGGTGACGAAATGGCGACGATCAATCAGCGATTAGCCACGTCGTGAAAACCTCGTTGCTCGACTGTACACCTGATCCTAAAGCAACCGGTCCGATCTTGGCCAGGAAATTGCCGTGATGGTCAAGAGATATTCAATCAAACGGAAATGAAACCGTATGATTACGGCGTCGCATGCAACAGGAGTACACCGATTCGGCCGAGTTGCCCTTGCCAGGATTGGGCAAAGCGGGTTTAATTCTTAAGGAAAGGCCCTTGAACCTGCCCGACTCAAAATGACACTTTGGGCTTTCCGAATCCCATCTGTTTTGGATTTGGACGCGTTCCGCTCATCTCTTGGTTTGCGCGGATCGCCATTCATGTCGGGCCCGGAGCGGAGCTTTTCCCGATGCTCGACCGCATCGCCTATCAGGGTATCACTTTCGATGACGTCCTGCTCGAACCGGGCTATTCCGAGATCCTGCCGAGGGATATCGACACCCGGACCCATCTGACCCCGAACATCGCGCTCAATATCCCGATCGTCTCCTCGCCGATGGATACCGTCACCGAGGCCGAGCTGGCCATCGCGCTGGCGCAGGAGGGGGGGCTCGGGGTCATCCACAAGAACATGTCGATCGAGGACCAGACCCGGGAAGTCGACAAGGTGAAGCGGTCGGAGAACGGGATCATCGTCGACCCGATCACCCTCCCGCCCGACGCCACCGTCGGCGAGGCCCGTCAGATCATGAACGGGCACAACATCTCGGGGGTGCCGATCACGGTGGACGGCTACCTGCGCGGGATCCTCACCCGGCGCGACCTGCGGTTCCTCGAATCGAACGACATCCGGATCGAGGAGGTGATGACGCGCGAGAACCTCGTCACCGCGTCTCCCGACACCAGCCTCGAGAAGGCCGATGAGATTTTGACGAAAAATAAGGTCGAGAAACTCCTGCTGGTTGACGATGAATACCGACTGATCGGGCTCATCACGATCAAGGACATCGACAAGATGCATCGATACCCTCATGCTTGCAAGGACGCCAGGGGGCGGTTGCGAGTGGGGGGGGCGGTCGGGGTCCACGATTATGAGCGGATCCCCTCGCTCATGCAGGCGGGGGTCGACGTGCTGATCGTCGACTCCGCGCACGGGCACAGCAAGAACGTGATCGAGACGGTGAGGCGTATCAAGAAGGATTTCGGGATCGACGTGGTGGCGGGGAACGTCGCCACGGCGGAAGGGACCCGGGCCTTGATCGAGGCCGGGGCCGACGCGGTGAAGGTGGGCATCGGCCCGGGGTCGATCTGCACGACGCGGGTCGTCTCGGGGGTCGGCGTGCCGCAGATCACGGCCATCCACAACTCGGCCCGGGCGGCGGCCGGCAAGAACGTGTCGATCATCGCCGACGGCGGCATCCGCTACTCGGGAGACATAACCAAGGCCCTGGCCGCGGGGGGACACTGCGTGATGATCGGCGGGCTGTTCGCCGGGTTGGCCGAGAGCCCCGGCGATACCATCATCTACCGGGGCCGGAGCTTCAAGACCTACCGGGGCATGGGCTCGCTGGGGTCGATGGCCAAGGGCTCGCACGAGCGGTATCGCCAGGACCCCGCGATCAAGACGGCCGACGGCAAGCTCTCGCACAACCAGAAGCTCGTCCCCGAGGGGGTCGAGGGGCGTGTCCCCTACAAGGGACCCCTGGCCGATTTCGTCTTCCAGCTTGTCGGCGGCCTCCGGGCCGGGATGGGCTATTGCGGCACCCGCACCATCGGCGAGCTTCGCGCCCACTCGCGGTTCATCCAGGTGACCGCCGCCTCGGTCCACGAGAGCCACCCGCACGACATCGCCATCACCCAGGAGGCCCCGAACTACTCGTCGTTCAGCAGCGAGAGCGACTCGTCGCGGGGAGGGGTCTGAATGCGAGTCACGATGGGATGAGATCCGCGATCTCGCGGACCCGGGGCCGTCCGGAAGGGGGCCACCCGGGGTGCAGGGCGGGATCGAGGATCGGACGAATCGGCAGTTCGCGGAGTCTGATTTCGGATCGAAGGGAACCCGGTCGATCCGGCATTTCGGGAAGAAACGGGTTCAGCCTGTCTCATTGAAGGAAAGTCGTCGGCCCGGGTGTTGGCCCGGCGCACGGCTTCCGCCTCGTCTCCAGGATGGGGAAGAGGGGGGAATCAATCGCCGGGTTTTCCGGGTTCCGGGCCGGTTCGGCCCGGATCCGCCGACGGGAAATCAGTTCGTTCAAGGAAAGCAAGGAGGCGTGGCTTGCGACGCAAAACCACGGCAATGACCCGAACGATCGCCGGGGCCGCCCTCGTGGCCTCCGCGGCGGTCGTCATCCCGGTCTGGGCCCAGCAATATCCGCAGCCCTCAGCGAGCGGGCGCGCCCAGGGCGCGGCCGCGCCGCAGCCGGCCCCCGTTCCGGTCCCGGCCCAGCCGGCAGCCGCCGCGCCCGCGCCTTCGGTGCCCGTCGTCGACGAGAAGGCCGCATCCGAGGCCCGCGACAACACCGTCTACGGCATCGGGGTTTCGCGCGGGGCGCGTTACCTGATGCGCAACGGGCTCGA
The DNA here is from genome assembly GCA_937997355.1 of uncultured Planctomycetales bacterium. Taxonomy (GTDB): domain Bacteria; phylum Planctomycetota; class Planctomycetia; order Isosphaerales; family Isosphaeraceae; genus CALKTZ01. Next base: position 4,314 of record CALKTZ010001017.1, read on the forward strand.
TTACATCGAATATCAGGAATACGATCGCGCGCTCAAGTATCTCCGGGAGGCCGAGGCCCGGCAGGTCGAGCTGACCGCCGCCGAGAGGCTGGTGCTCAAGAAGGGGATCGAGGGCGCCCAGCGCGGCCTCCGCGAGGCGGTCGGGGCCAAGACCCCGTATGCCTCCAGCAAGCGTCGACGAGCGGGAGGCTTCACGGTCGCCCAGGGCTCGAAGCAATCGCAAAGCCGCTCCAGGGCGCTCGCGGAGCAGGCCGCCACGGCGGCGGGGCGGAACATCGGCATCGACTCCGAAGCCCCCCCCGAGCCGAAGGGCGATCCCATCCAGCTCGCCGGCGCATCCTCGGCCGACAACGAGGGGGCGAACGTCGTCCGGACCGCCGCGCCTTCCAGGGCGATGCAGGCCGAGGCGAAGGCCGATGCCGCAGCCGCCGTGACCACGGCCGCCGCCGCCGCCCTCGCCTCGGGGGCCATGGAAGCCCCCGCGCCGGCGCCGCTCCCCGACCTCAACAAGCTCTCCCAGGCGGCCCCGGCAGTCGCCACACAAGCGGCCTCGGCAACGGCCAGGCCGCCGGTTTCCGCCGAGGTGGCCGACAGTAACGCCAGGGCCGCCCAGGCCGATCTCCTCTCGCCGGTCCCCTCGGTTGACCAGGCGGTTTTGCCCGCCGCTCAACCGGAAGTGGCCGCGCCGAAGGTCGGCGCACCGGCCCTCGCACAGGCAACAGCCCCGGCTCCCGTTCAACCGGAAGTGGCCGCGCCGAAGGTCGGCACACCGGCTTCGGCCCCGGCGGAAACGCCTCCGCTTCCGGTCGCGGAAAATCCGCCGGAAGTCGCCGCCCCTCCGCTGAGAGCCTCCGAGGCCAAGGCGGAAGAACCCGTCGCGGCCGAGCCAAAGGCAGCGAACGCGGGACTTCCGGCTCAGGCCGAGAAAACGGCCGCCAAACCGGAACCGACCCCGGCCCCCGCTCCGGTCCCGATCAACCTGGAGACCATCGGCGAGTCATCTCCGGAACCGGCCCCGTCTCCCGCCCCGGTCCCCGCGGTCGAGACTCCGGCCCCCGCTCCCGCGAAGGAGGCCAAGAACGATGCGGAGGCCACCCCCGCGGCCGGGTCCGAGAAGCAGGAGGAGATGGAACTCCCCCCCTTGCCGACCAGCCCTTCGCTCGAGGCGGAACCTCCCCTCGCGGCACCTCCGGTTGCCGCGGAGGCTTCTCCCGCCCCGGCCCCGGTTGCCGAGAAGCAACACGCGCCGCAGCCGGTTGCTCCGGTCGCGGCGGGGAATGGGCCGATCGCGATCCCCGTCCCCGCGCCCTCCTCGGATTCCGAGTCGGCCTTGCTCGATAACGAGCCCCTCCCGCCGCTCCCCGCCGAGGCGGAGGCGATCCCGGCCCAGCCCAAGGACCGCGCCGCCGAATCGCAGGCTCAGGCCGAGGCCAAGCCGGAAGCCCCGGCAACGGAACCTGCCGCGCCGGCGACGCCGGAGGATGCGGCCCCGACAGCCCCGGCCGTCGTCGAGGCCACCGCGCCCCTGCCGGCCCCGGCGGATATTGCCGGCGCGTCTCCCGATGCCGCGCCGGTCCCGGTCGGCGAGCAACCGCAGGAAAGCGCCGCACATGCTGCCGAGCCGGCGGAAGGCGTGAAGGCTCCCGAGAGCGCCGGCGCGACGGAATCCAAGCCGGCCGCCGCCGAATCGATGCCACTCTCGACCGGAGGGGGTACCTCGTCGGTCCTGGATATCCCGCAGCGTGCCAACCCGTCTTCTCGTCTCAATGATGAAATGAGGCGGGAAGTGGAACTGATCGCGCGACAGCAGGAAGAGACCCTGCGGCGCCGGCAAGGGCAGGCCAATCCCGGCCCCGGCTCGCGCACCGGCACCTCGCCGCTGCCGCCGGCCGGTTCCGACCCGACGACTTCGGGGCTCGATCGCGATGGCGGGCCTGGGGACTATGGCTCGCAGTCGCAGGTCGATATCAGCCGGGCCCCC
>CALKTZ010001018.1 GCA_937997355.1 uncultured Planctomycetales bacterium
TTCCGGATCGTCTCCAGAACGAATTCAACCGATCCGTTCTTGAAATAGGCTTTGTTTTCGTCCGGATCGAATCGGGCTGAGATCGCCGGGTAACGACCATATCTCTGGCGTTGTGCCACCGCATGCCCCGCCTCATGGTGGAAAACGATCCACCACCAACGGCGATCGGCGAGACGATCTAGGTGGGCTGTGGTGCCGTTGATGTACATCTTCCACAGAAGGTTTTCCAGGAACGCCTTCATCGGCTTTTACCCTCGGGGCTACGACCGAAATCCATCAGAGGATCGGTGTACTTGGGCTCCGACTTCGAGCGATCCGATTTGATCCACCTGACCCGATTGATCATGAAGATCACGCCTTGGCGCGTTGGCGGTGGGCCACTGTAGTTGAGCGAATCAAGCTCTTCGATCGGCAAATCGGAATAGTCGAATGTGTGCATTGTCGTGCCCGGATTAGGTGGTTGGTCCGGGCAACGACAATACTGGACGCATGACCTAGTGTACAAGAGGGTACTTAGAGGAAAGAAAACCGCACCCAAGACTGCTCCCTGAGTTCGGTTTCTTATTGAGGCGTCAAAAGCTCGTTACAGGCGTTTGGGTAAAGTATAAAGATTGGTTTTTGTCCATGATGCAACGAACTATGCCGAGTTCCATTGAATCTATCAATAGTGGAACGACTCCAATGTTCCTGCCCATAGAAAGCATCTTAACCATCACCAGCTCTGATCTCCTCGCTTCGGTCACTAATGCATCAATCATATGTAAATTACATTTCCTGTACAATGATATTTCAAAATAGAATGTGCCAGAATACTGCATGGCCACCTGTACCCACTGATGACTATTCCGAAATTCCTCCCATTCGGATGGTAATTGAATGGGTGCCGTGGATTGGCCTAACTTTCCTTCCGCACTAAAACTTGCCGGTGAGATGATTCCATTAATGGCTGATTTAAGCTGCTCTCTTTGTCTCTCCATTTCTAGAAGGGCTTTTTGCATCTCCTCGATTTTCTGGGACACAAGATCTTCCTGCATTTCTTCAATTTTCCGGGTCTCAAGTGCCTTCTCTACGCTATCCACGGATGGCTCATTTACTTGTCTTTCCTTTTCGATGAAATCAACCACCCCTTCGAGTGTCATGAGTATTTGAGAATGGGGAAGTCCTTCTTTCAGAACCGGATGAATCGCCCCCGCATTGTCTGCCACGACTCCGAAATGTTTCACATTTTCGGTACAGAGGATGAGTTGCCTTTGTTCCTCCCCTTCCGAAGTCTCGAAATGTCTCACCAAGGAATCTATAAGAAAACAATCCCCTTCCGGTCTTTTATCACCCCTTTTTTCAGTTACAAAGCAACCGTTCAACCATCGACGGCTTGTCCTAAACATGATATCGATATCGAATGGCAAGCGGATCGCATTGGATGAATCGGCAATATTTCGGATTTTCCTGTACCTGTCCTTTGCCTCTATTAGCCAAGCCTCTTTCCACTCTGCAAAAACCTTGCTGAGATTATCTTTGAGAACACCAATTAAGAGAACGCCTTCGTTCCATGAAGGCTTTTTCATTGCATCTAACGTCTTAATCAATTCCAATTCTGTGGCATTATAGATTTTTATTATATCATTTTCCATGGAATTGACACACTTGTCTAACTCCATCAGAACGGTATCGGGAAAAAGGATCGTGACCGCCCCGTCTGCTGCCAATTCCTGTATTCTATCCATGTGTCTTATGTCACATTGCACCATATTCTGAAGTACAACTCTAAATAACACGTTAGTATCAATACATACAAATGTTTTTATCATCAAAATGTCTCCGTGTATTGGGATTCAATTACCGTCTCGACGCCAGGAACGCCCGGACGACCTGGGCGGCGGCGTGTTCGAGGAGTCGATCGGCCTGGTGGATCGCGTCATCCAGGCTGATCGGGCCGGGGCAGATGCTGAAATAGGCGTCGATCCCCTCGCCGTGGACCCCCTCGGCGCCGGGGCCGATCGTGCCGGCCAGGGCGATCGTCGGAATCCCCATCGACCGGGCGAGCCGCGAAACGCCGACGGCCGTCTTGCCGAAGACGCTCGAAGCGTCGAGGGCTCCTTCGGCGGTCAGGCAGAGGTCGGCGCCTCGAAGCCGATCGTGCAGCCCCACGGCATCGATCACGAGGTCCACGCCCCGTTGCAGCTTGCCGTTGGCGAAGGCGACGAGCCCCCCTCCCAGGCCGCCGGCCGCCCCCGAGCCGGGGATGTCGCGGATCGAGACGCCGAGGTCGCGCTCGACGATCGCCGCGAAGTGGGCGAGATTTCGGTCGAGACGGGTGATCTGGTCGACATTCGCCCCCTTCTGAGGGCCGTACACCGCCGAGGCCCCCTCGGGGCCGCAGAGCGGATTCGTCACGTCGCAGGCGACGGCGATCTCCACGCCGTCGAGCCCCTTAAATCGCCCGGATGAGTCGATCCGCGCGAGGTGTTCGAGCTCACCGCCGCCGGGGCCAATTTCATTTCCCCGGTCGTCGAGCAGGCGATAGCCGAGTGCCTGGCCGAGCCCCGCGCCGCCGTCATTTGTGGCGCTGCCGCCGATCCCCAAAATCACCTTGCGGGCGCCGGCCTCGATGGCCGAACGGAGGAGTTCGCCCGTGCCTCGGGTCGTTGCACGCAGGGGATCGCGCCGGTCTCGATGGACGAGGACCAGGCCCGATGCGGTCGCCATCTCGATGACGGCGGTTTGCCCATCGCCGAGGACGCCGTAGCGGGCGTCCACGCGGTCGCCGAGCGGTCCCGTAACGTCCTCCCGACGCTCGTTTCCTCCCGTGGCGGCCACGAGAGCATCGACGGTCCCTTCGCCGCCATCGGCCATGGGAACAAGTTCGAGGGTCGCGTCGGGATAGACCGCCTCGATTCCCCGGGCCATCGCCCGGGCGGCTTCGATCGCCGTGAGACTGCCTTTGAATTTGTCGGGAGCGAGGACGATTCTCATCGAATCAGATTACTCGGTCTTCCGCGCCCGATCCAATCTCTCTCCCGGTGGATTTCCGTCGCTTAATGCCTCAGGCAACCTCGACGCCGACCTGACGGGGCCTGGATTGCGGGACGTCGCAATCGATGATTTCCTCGCGGCGAATCGAGACACCGTGCGGGGCCTCGACGCCAATCCGGACCGAGTTGCGGTCGGTCTTCACGATCGTGATCCGGATGTCGTCGCCCAGGCGAAACGATTGGCCAATCTTTCGGCTCAAAACCAGCATCGCACTTCCTCCATGAATTGGTTGAACGTCAGGGGTTTGCTCGTTCAGTTCCCAGCCTGACATCCCTGTCAGACTCGCGATGGTCCTAAACGCAGTTTCCGTGCCAATCCTCAGGAAGCGGGGAACCGCGAGATGGGCGCATTTTCATTAAAGTTTTCTGGGAATCGGATTTCGAAGCGTTCGCGGGAGGGGTTCAATCTGCGAATTGACGGGGAGAGCGTGTAAAATCACGGCTCATTTTGAAAAAATTTCCTCAAGTCGCAGCGGGGTTCGTGCGTGAATTTCAGGAAGAGTTTGCAAAATGAAGAAGCAACGCGAATCGTCGGAGACCGCGCGGCGGTCGGAGCATTGATCGCGGCGCTCATCCTCTGGCTCTGGCCGTTGGGCTTCGGCGGACGGATGCTCGTCGGCGGAGACGTCACCCGCTTCTTCATGGGATTGATGGCCGTGCTGGGGACGTCGCTCCGCTCGGGGGCGATCCCCGTCTGGAACGACCTCTGGGGTTACGGCTTCCCCGGCCTGGCGGAAAGCCAGATGGGGGTCTACTATCCCCCGCATCTCCTCCTCTACGGGCTGTTCCGGGTGGAAACGGCGTATGTCGTAAGCCTGGTGGGGCATACCTTCTGGGGAGGGCTCGGGGCGTTCTGGGCCTCCCGGAAGTTCGGAATCTCCTCGACGGGTTCCCTGCTGGCGGCTTTCAGTTGGTCGGCCGGGGGGGTCTTCGTCATCCACATGTCACACCCCTGGGGCTATTCGGCGGGGGCCTGGATGCCCTGGGCCTGGGGGCTCGCCTGGTCGATCCTCCATGATGAGGTTCCCTCGCTCCGACGATCCGTGTTCCTCCTGAGCCTTGTCCTCGTGCTCCAGCTCCTGCCGGGGCATTTTCAGATCGCCTTCATGACGCAGGTCGGGATCGCCTTGATGCTCACGTGGCAGGCCTGGGATCGCTTCCGATTCCCTCGGAGCGAGGCTGCGACCAAGTCCAGGCCATGGAAGTCGATCGCGATTGTCATCCTGGCCCTAGTGGCAGCCTTCCCCCTGGCGGCGATACAACTCTGGCCGACGGCCCGGCTCGCCCGACTGGCCGACCAGCAACGCGATCTCAACTATCTGGCAGGCTTCGCGGCAACGCCGTTTCACCTCGTCAGCTATGTCGCGCCGGGGTTGTTTCACTACGCCCCCTCCTGGCGTCCGCTGGTGTGGGACCCGTTCATCACGTCGCCCGAGGAGCACCTGGCCTATGTGGGGCTGGTGCCCCTCTTCCTGGCGATCACGGCCATGCTCCGGGAACGGAAGGGGGATGCCGGAGTCCGGGCGCTTACCCTCCTGGCGGTCGTCTCGCTCATCCTGAGCCTTGGGCCGAACGTCCCGGGATTTGCCACGCTGATCAAGATTCCCGGTTTTTCCTTTTTCCGGGCCCCTGCGCGCTGGGGGCTGCCGGTCTCGCTTGCGCTCGCCTTGCTCGCGGGCAAAGGGTTCGACGGCTGGGCCAGGCGACGACATCACGCCCGTTCGATCGCGGGGTTCGTGCTCCTGGCCTCGCTCTGGATCGGCGCGATCCTCGGGGCGATCGAGCTTTCCCTCGCCGTCCCGGGAGGTTCCGACACCGCCGCCGTGCTCCGTCGCGGATTCCAGGCGATTTCCTGGAAAGGTCCTTTCGGCTGGGATTCGGTCGTCGCCGCCGCGAAGCAGCCGATCGTCGATCCGAACCTTCCCGATGTGCTCATGAAATTGAACCTGCCGGACGTCACTCGGGCAACCCCGAGCTTTGCCGCCGAACGATTCGCGATCTATTCCCGCGAGCTTGGCCAGACCGCGATCGTCCTCGCCTTGTTCGCGGGGGTCGCAATCCTCTCCGTCTCGTCCCGAGGCCGATCCGCCATCCCGCTCGCCTTCTTGGTGATTACGTTCATCGATTTGATCCTGCTCGGCCGCCATCGGATGTCCGACCTCGAAACGGCCCCCTGGAAGCCCTTGACCGAGCAGAGCCCCGTGCTGGCGGAACTGGCACGCCTCCCGAGGGGGACGCGGTCCGTCGATGCCCTGCGCAATTTTCCGATGATCGCCGGGCTGGCCCCGATCTCGGCCTACCGCACGATGGACCTCCCCGTGGCGATCGAATTGACGCAATTGGCCCACGCTCCCGTCGCCTTCGCCCGGAGCGCTCCGCGAGCGGTCGCCGCGATGCGTGCCGCCGGCGCGGGGAGCCGCACCTTCGACCCGGTCGAGAATCTCCTGGCGAACCATGCCGCCAAACTCCAGGGAAATGTGGCGGAAAGCGCCGATGCCGTCACGCCTCAAACCGACTGGAATCTCGGCAAACCGATCGACGATCCGACGCTCGCGGCCTGGCAGTATGGATCGGCCTGGGTGGCCCGCCAGGGAGCCTGGGCCGGCACTTACAGGCTGGGGGTTCCCTCGGCCCCCGCGGTCCGTGCCTGGCTCGTCGACCTCGGCGGGATAATCGGCGATCTTCCCGCCCCCCTGCGTGAAACCGATGCCTCGACGATGCTCGGCGTCTTCCAGAAAGCTCGTCCCCTGGCAACGGAGTCGCCCCGGCCCGGCTCGCGGTCGGTTGAGTTGGAAAACGCCCCCTCGTCGGGCTGGCTGATCGTCACCGAACTTTCCGATCCCCAATGGACCGGCCACTGGATCGGTCACGACGGCCAGGGGGAAAAGCCCGCGCGGATCGTCCCCGTCTTCCACGGCCCCTATGCCTGGGGCTGGATGGGGATTCAAACCCCCGGACCCGGCCGCTGGAGCCTCGTCCTCGACTACGATGCCGCCGACGTGCGCCAGGGACGATTCCTATCGGCTGCGGCCTGGACCATCTGGCTGGGGGGCCTGGCCCTGGCCGGTCTCGGGCGTTCTCGATCCTCCGAAGCCGAGAGGCAAGCGGCATGAGCACCTGGCAGCAGCAGATGGCCAAGCCGGTCAAGCACCTGGTGGAGCAGCTCCGTGGGATTCGCGCCGGCGCCCTCTCCATCGGTTTCCTGGAATCGTTCCGCGTCCCTCACCAGGGATCGACGGTCCCGCTGGCCAAGGTCGCCGTGA
>CALKTZ010001019.1 GCA_937997355.1 uncultured Planctomycetales bacterium
GGGGGGGCGATCCCGTCTTCCGCGAGGGAGACGTTGGACGATGCCGAAGGAGCATCAATCGCTTCATCGTGGGGCTGGACCGGAGTCGGCGCGGGGTCCGGGAGCGGGAGTGAACCGAGGGCAGAGGGTGCGATACCGTAACACCCCGGTTCGGTCTCTGGCTCCGGAGCGGGCTCCGAATCGGTCAACAGGAACGACGATGAAGGATCGGGCGCTTCGACAACGGGATCGACCGGCCCCGCACCGACTTCGAGGTCGGCCGTGGCGTCGACGGTGGCTCCTGGTTCGGCGTCGGCTCGGACGAATTTGCCCGGCCCGATCCGTATCCAGGTGGCGGGAACAGGTTCAGAAACAGCCTCGGAAGTTCCCCTGGCCGACGCTTTACGCGAGCGGCCTCGAGAACTCCGGGGCTTGGCAACGCGAGCCTCGGAGTCGCGCGTACCGCCCTTGGCGGTACCGGACCCCTTGGCCGACGTTTTGCGGCGCGATGCAGGGTCGGTTTTCGACCCTGGCGTCGTGCCGTCGGTCTCCGCGTCGGACCCGAGCAAACCGGCCGCCAGGGCGTCCGGCTCCGTTCGAGATTCCGAACTTCGACCCGCGTTCGATGGGTTGTCCCCCGGCCGATTCTCCTGCGGTGTGCCCAGCAAGAGAACCATGATGCCGAGATAAACCGGCACCAACCAGATCGACACCGTGTAGACTGCCCAGCAGGTCAGCCCCATCATCAGGGCCAACACGACATGCCACGCCGGCTTGCGAATTCGATTCAGAATCCGCGGCAAACCTTCGGCGATGAACCCGGAGGCCCGCGAAGGGGCCTCCGCATCGGCCGTCGATCGCGGCTCGAAACGTTCGAGGCATCGCGAGAGGCGATCTCTCAGACGCTTGATCCCGGTTTGTGGAGGGCCGGAAGTCTTCACCAAAGGGGTCGATCCTATTGGCTTTCGGTCCGGAAAGGGAACCGTGGAACGCAAGAAAGGGGAAGCGGCCCGAAGGTCGCTTGATCTCCTCCCTTACCCCCTTTATCGGCCCTCGTGGCCTCGGTTCGGCAGTCTTTTCGCCGATCGCGGCCGGCGGCGTACTGTCAAAAAGGCCAGTACCTGAAAGCCCTTGCAGTGCGTGCCTCGATCGTCCCGCTCATGCGATCGGGGCGTCGGTATCGAGGGCGCCGGACCTTCGGTCGTGGAGTTCGATCACCGCTCGGAGCGACTCGTGGACGATCCCCGAGCCCATCGTATCGAGATAGCGGCAGGCCGCGAACGAGGCTGCTCGCGCCTCGTATGCGGTAATCCACTCGTTTCGAATGGCGATTTTGTCCGGGTCGACAGGCCAGACTCCCGGACGAGGGCGCATGTGAGCCGAGATGCCGATCCGCCAGGGCTTCGCCGTGAGCCGGGCGCGGAAGCAGCGTTGATTCCGGCACATCCGGATATAAACAGGGTCGGCATCGACCTTCGCGAAGAAATCCCGAACCTCGTCCTCGGCGGCTTCGAACGGCCGATGCGTGGCCAGCAGCCGGTAGCCGGCGGGGGTCCGATAGAGGCGGATACTCCAGGAAGGGTTCGCTTCGAGGAAACGGTGCAGGCGGCGGAGTGCGAGACTCTCCACGCCCCCGCGCGCGGCGATGATGAAGCGGCGAGCCAGGGATACGACGGACGGGGTCAGGACGAGCGACAGGCTGACCATGCCGATCGCCATCCGCCAATTTCCGAGAGCAAATCCCGCCGCGATCGAGATCACAGTCAGGATCAGCAGGGCGTACAGCACCGCGCGGACAGACTCCCTCGGTTCGAGGTCGATATCCGCGAAGAGCGCCCTCGGCGTGTTCAGGCAATGGGCGCCGTAGGCATTGCGCGTGATCACCTCCTCGCCGTAACGCGCGAGGACTTCCTCCCGGATCGGGAACCCATCCGAGCCGTTATAGGGGACCTTGGGCTCTCGACGGTCGAGCTTCTCGCCGCCGACGAGGATGCGCCCGAGGGCTTCCTCCGCCCGGTCCTTCGCCATGCGGAGCGCCTCCGCCTCGCTCTCCATCGACCAGCCGTGGCGCCGGACCGTCACCTGCTTGCCGGCCGAGCGAGACCGCGCTCGGTATTCTGCCCAGAAGTTCGGGACGATCATGGGAGGGCGACGGGGAGAATCGACCCGCCTCTTGAGGTTTGCATGAGGGAAAGAATCTCCATCCGGCATCCCTCGGTGGAACACCGAAGACGCCTTGGGAGAAAAGCGGGTCCAGGAGGATTCTAGGCCACGGGTTTGGATTCGGACGGGGAAACCACCCAGTTGAGCCGGTCGGCCCGCCAGCGATCGCCGTCGAATCGCAGGTCATTGATCGAGGCGAAATCGATCGCCACGCTGTCGAACCTGGCCGGTGAGAGATCCGGCAGGAGACTACAAAGGATGATCCGAACCACCACGCCATGGGCCACGACCACCACGGTCTGATTTCGATGACGGGCGACCAGTTCCTCGATGACCGGGACGACGCGGCGTCGCATGTCGTCGTACGATTCCCCGCCGGGATGGGTCGCATCAAGGTCACCGGCGATCCACCTGGCCTTAACTTCCGAATAGACAGCCCAGCCCTTGTCGCGAGGGAGTCCGCTCAGGGGGCCGATCTTCCGCTCATGAAGCGGTTCTAGCATTTGAGGGGCGAGCGAGAAGATTTCGGCGATGGGCCGCGCGGTTTCGATCGCTCGACGCATTCCCGAGGAGTAAACCGCTTGAGTGGATGGGGCTTGAGTCCGAAGAAATTGGGCTACTTGCCGGGCCTGGGTGTATCCCCAATCGCTCAAGCCGATATCCGATTCCGCGCCGTGGAAGAACTCGGGTGCCGAAGTCTCGGCGTGGCGCATCAACAGCAAACGACTTTGATCCAATGTCTTGCCCCCGGTGTCACAACGTTACCATGATAGCCGTCGAGCATTTGCCACGCCACGTCATTGCCCGTCGGGCATTTGACCGATGAAGGCACTGTACGTTGGCGGCCCCTCACCACTCTCCGGCAGGTTTGCCCCCGGCTTTCGTGATAGGATTCGGCGATGGAAGCGATCAAGAAATTTCGCACGATCTTACTTTTTGGGATGCCGGGGAGCGGCAAGGGTACGCAAGGAGGAGTCCTCGGGCAGCTTCCGGACTATGTCCATGTCTCGATGGGGGACGTCTTCCGGAAGATTCCCCGCTACGGGCGGTTCGGCCAGGAGATCGAGAAGTTCACGTCCCAGGGCTTCATGGTCCCCGATGATCTCACGGTGCGGATCTTCGAACGGCATATCCAGATCCTCGAGATGCAGGAGTTCCTGCTCCGCAACCAGAGCACCCTGGTGCTCGACGGACTCCCCAGGAACTACAATCAGGCGGAGATGCTCCACGACACGCTCGACGTCGTCCAGATTTTCCACCTCAAGATCCTGGACCATCGAAAAGCGATGGAACGCCTCAAGGTCCGCGCGCTGCGCGAGAATCGGCTCGACGACATGAACGAGGCCGTGATCACACGCCGCCTGAAGACCTACGATGAAGAGACGTTCCAAACCCTGAGCTTCTATCCCAATGCCTTGATCTACGAGATCGATGCCGGTCAGTCCACGATCAACGTCTTGCGAGACGTCGTCACCCGGCTTTCCGAGATCCAGCCCGACCCCGTGCGTTGATTGAACCTGTGGGAGATGATCGAAGAGGGTATGGGTGGGGGTGAGTGAAGCAGCCCCCATCCTCCGGGCCGCTCGGCCCCGGAATTCAAGTCATGGTCGTGCCGATTTCTTTCCTTAGAGCGGTTCACGGTCGGATTGCGCACGGCTTTCATCTGTCCATGGCCGAAGCGAAAACGGGACTGGCTCGCCGGT
>CALKTZ010001020.1 GCA_937997355.1 uncultured Planctomycetales bacterium
GTCGGCTGCGCGACGCGACGTAGGTCTGGCCTTCATAGCCCGCGACGAAGCAGCCGAGGTTCTGGCCGGGCTGGCTATTGCAGAGGCTCCCCGGGAAGAGGCTCGCAGGGCTGGTTCCGGGGCCGGAAGCGTAGAAACCGACGAGGTTGTCCATGTTGTTGGACCCCGCCCCGAGGCTGCCGTCGGCCGCGACCGCGGCGAGGGCGGAGGCGCACCAGGGGCAGGAGGCGGTGCCGGACATCGTCTTGAAGTAGTCGGTATTGCCGTTGGGGGTGAATCGCGACATCACGCAAGCGGTCCCGCCGATGCTGGCGATCCAGGGTACGCCACGGATGTCGTCATCGGCGCCTTTCAGGATTTCGCTCATCAGCACGGTGTTGCTGGTGCCGTCGGTCATCGAGCCGATGGAGACCAACGACGGTCCCGAGCCGTCCCTATTGAATCCGAAGGCCGGCTGGAGCGCGGCCGAGACCGGCACGCTGCCGTTGCTGCGAGTGATCAGGTCCCGAATGACGCCTTGCCCGTTGTCGATGTTCCCCCAGTGAACTCCGTAGTTCCCCTTCGAGTACGTGAAATCGGGGATGCCGAGCGCGCTGACGGGCGCGCCGAAGGCGGCGGCCAGAGCGCCGGTGCTCCACTTGTGATCCTGGTCGCTGGGGCACTGCATCGAGGCGACGCGGGTCTGGTAGACCGTGCTGTTGATCATCGTCCCCAGAACCACCGGACTCCCCGGCCCCTCGGCGCCGACCGTGAAGTTGAAGGCGTTGGCCAGATTTCCTTGCTCCACGAATGGGAAGACCAGGCAGAACCAACTGGTGCCCTGGCAGCCGTCGCCATAGGCGGGGCCGCCGCAGCTCGAGCTGAAGATCATCCCGGATGGGAAGCTGTTGGTAGTGGAATGGTAGTTGTGCATGGCCAATCCCAATTGCTTGAGATTGTTCGTACACTGAATCCGACGAGCCGCTTCGCGCGCCGACTGGACCGCGGGCAACAAGAGCGCGATCAATACGGCGATGATCGCGATGACGACGAGCAATTCAATCAAAGTGAACCCGCGATGTTTCCTTGATTCACCCATCGAAAGACCCCCTAATAATTGGCATGAGGCAAATGCATGGCGATTGGTGGCAGACCCTATTTGAAGTGAAGGAATCGAACTCAAGGATGTGCGATCGAGTCGATTCAAAACTGCATCAATTCTTCCTTGCTCTCTATCCAATCATGCTCCAAATCGAGGGGAAGAGCAATCGAAATCTTTAACATATCGGGGCGATGTCTCTTCCATACGATTCCCTGAAATGACGGTGATGACTTCTCAGCAAAATCGGCCATTGTTGACGGTCGTGATCGCCAATTTTCGCGTGCATCATGGATCACTGGACGGGCCGCATTCTCGACGCGCCAGTTCCCTTTTTTTCCGGGTTCTCCTCCCGAATCATCCCAGGCGTTATCCTTGGAATCGGCCGCTCAAAGGCGAATCAAGAGCGACGATCGTTCGACGCTTCTCAACCTTGTTGCCCGTTTCCTCCCCGTGTGCTCCATCACTCGGATCGAGTGTGCAACCTTCTTGAGAGTTGCGTTTTTGGCTCGTTATTGATCCCAGATCCTTCCGTCTCGACCGGGAGCCGAACTTGATTTCTCAGCAAGATGCGCCCAACCGTCAGGAACAATCACTCCCCCGAGTTCTGGGGCCGGTTGCGGCATTCTGCGTTGTCGTCGGCTCGGTGATCGGCTCGGGGATCTTCCTGGTCCCGGCGTCGGTCGCCGACAACGTCCCCTTCTTGAGCGGGATCCTCCTCGCCTGGATTCTTGGCGGGCTGTTGAGCGCGGCGGGAGCACTC
>CALKTZ010001021.1 GCA_937997355.1 uncultured Planctomycetales bacterium
CGAGGATGTCGTCGACGATCCCGCCGCGCTCGTTGGCAATCAGGCTGTATTGAATCTGCCCGGCGACCAGGCTCGCGACCCGATTGGTGGTCACACGCTCCAGCCATTCCAATGAGCCAGTCCCTTCAAAGCTGAGACGCCCCATGTGACCGATGTCGAACACGCCGACGCGCTCCCGGACCGCGCGATGCTCCTCCACGATCGTCGAATATTGGACCGGCATCGACCAGCCGCCGAATTCGACCATCCTGCCGCCATGGGCCGCGTGCCAGGCATGCAGCGAAGTTTGTTGCGTCGTCTTGTCGGGCATGAGCCGGGTCCTCCGCCGATTCCTGTTTCCGCCTCGATCGATCAATTTCGCCCCGGCGAAATTCTATCAAGCGAAGGCTTCCAAACGTAGCCGTGAGACGAGTCCTTGACCTTGCGCCCCCCGGTCGCGACAATCGGCGGGTTGGGACATGCCCTGCCGGCTTCCGAAATATTTTTCACGCTTGCATCCACAAAACCGGAGCGAGACTTCTTTGGCGGAATGGGCTTCGAAATCCTTGAAACCCGAGCGAATCGTCGTCGTCGGCGGAGGGCTCTCCGGGCTCACGGCCGCCCGCAGGCTCCATGAACGCGCCGAGAGCCTCCATCGGCCGGTGGAGATCGTCGTCCTGGAAGCCAAGGACCGCCCCGGGGGGGTCATCTGGACCGATCGCGTGGACGGCCTGACGATGGAAGGGGGGCCGGATTCCTTCATCACCAACAAGCCCTGGGCGCTCGACCTCTGCCATCGGATCGGCCTGAGCGATCAGCTCATCCCGACCGACCGATCCCCGAGGGATTCGTGCTGATGGCGCCGCATCGGCTCCTCCCGGTGCTCACGACCCCGATCCTGTCGTGGCGGGGGAAGTTGCGGCTCCTGATGGACCTCTTCATCCCCAGGCGGGACGACGAATCCGAGGAAAGCCTGGCGGCGTTCGTCCGTCGCCGGCTCGGGCGGGAGGCCCTGGATCGTCTAGTCCAGCCCCTCGTCGGCGGCATCTACACGGCCGACCCGAACGACTTGAGCCTCAAGGCGACCCTGCCGCAATTCCTGGCGATGGAACAGGAACACCGGAGCCTGATCGTCGCGGGCTGGCGGGAATCTCGAAAATCAAAATCACGATTGCAGAATCAGAAGGCGTCGGGGGCGCGTTACGGCATGTTCGTGACCCTCGCCGACGGCATGGATACGTTGCCGAAGGCATTGGCGGCCTCGCTCCCGCCGGGGACCGTCCGGCTCCAGACCCCCGTGCGCCGGATCAGCCGGAACGCGCCGGTTTCCCCCTGGCTCGTCGAATTGCTCGACGGCCCCCCGATCGAGGCGAGCGCAGTCCTGGTGACCACCGAGGCCCACGCGACGGCCCGGCTCCTGGACGCGGAAGATCCCGCCCTGGCCCTCCAACTCCGGGCGATCCCCTATGCGTCGTCGATCATCGTCAACGTCGCCTATCCTCGGGACCGGATCCAGCATCCTCTCGACGGCTTCGGCGTGGTCGTCCCCGCTGTCGAAAATCGATCGATCCTGGCCATCTCCTTCCTGAGCGTGAAATTCCCCGACCGCGCGCCGGCGGGGACCGCGCTAATGCGGGTCTTCATCGGCGGCGCCACCCAACCCGAGCTCTTCGACCTCGATGACGACGCGATCCGCCAGCTTCTCGCCCGAGAGCTCGGCGAGCTGATCGGCGTAACGGGCGAGCCTTCCCACCTGTCGATTTACCGGCACGCCCGGGCCATGCCGCAATATACCCTCGGGCACATGGAACGGGTTGCTGCGATCCGCCGCAAGCTCGCGAAATTCCATGGCCTCTATCTCACCGGCATCGCCTTCGACGGCGTCGGCATCCCCGATTGCATCCACGCCGCCGAGTCCACCGCCGACGAATTGATCGCGGCGCTCGCCAAGGCCGACATTGCCGCCGCCTGAACAACCTTCCGCCTTCCGCTCAACCAATCCTTCCCCGATGTCTTCTGCACTGAATTCCGGCAATCCCTGCGCGGAACAAGGGCAACGCATCAGATCCAAAAAAACTTCTCACCTCACGCAACTCGTTCCGAATCCAGATCTTAATGAACCGATTGGCGATCACGCCTCAAGAAACGGCACATCGCGTGCTATAGCGGATAGGCCCTTTCGCCCTGGCGATCGGAAACGCGCTGTATCCGCAATGGCTTTGTGTCGGCCAACCGAACAGTTTCACTGTTTCGCCGTCGCCGGCGACGTCAATCGAGAGCCCGCGAACCAAGATGGATTCGGAAGACTTCCGGGAAGATCAGAAGCAATATCTTCAGGGGTTTGTCGCGGGGGCGGAGCTTGCTCGGGCCGCTCGCGGACTCGCGACGTTCGGATCGACCCTCGGCCTGGGCGCGGGGGCCGCTCCGGTTTCCACGGTCCTGGAGCCGGCGCCGAATAGCCCGGATGCCCGGCACATCGCGGCCCAGGATCGCGTGCTCCGCGAGGGGGGAAAGCTCACCCCGCAGGAACTTACAAAACGCAAGTGCCATCCCCTCGATCAGTGGGACGATCTGGCGAAGCACGCCATCGAGGGAAAGTATCCGAAGGGGGATGACGTCCTCGCGTTCAAATACCACGGGCTGTTCTACGTGGCCCCCGCTCAGAATGCCTACATGTGCCGGCTCCGGCTCGCCGGCGGGATCATCAGCAGCCATCAACTTCGAGGCTGTGCGCGGATCGTCGAAACCTGGGGGGGCGGATATCTCGATGCCACCACTCGGGCGAACTTCCAGATCCGCGAGATTCAAGCGGTCAACGGGCCGAGCGTGGTGACCGCCCTCGAAGACCTGGGGATCATCACCCGGGGCTCGGGCGCCGACAACATCCGGAATGTCACCGCGAGCCCCACGGCCGGGATCGACCCCCTGGAGCTGATCGACACCCGCCCGCTCGCCCGCGAGATGCACCACCGAATCCTGCACGAGCGCGAGCTTTACGGGCTCCCCCGCAAGTTCAACTGCGCGTTCGATGGCGGCGGGGCCATCGGTGCGCTCGAGGATACCAACGACCTAGGCTTCGCGGCCGTCCGCGTCCTCGAAGGGAAGGCCGTACCGCCGGGGGTCTACTTCCGGCTCATGATCGGCGGGATCAGCGGCCACCGCGATTTCGCCCTGGACGAAGGGATCGTCCTCAGGCCGGAACAATGTCTCCCGGTGGCGCTGGCCGTGCTTCAGGTTTACATCGACAATGGGGACCGGACCGACCGCAAGAAGGCCCGACTCAAATATCTGCTCGACCGCTGGGGGCATGAGAAATTCGTCCGAGAGGTCGAGTCGCGGTTTCCCTTCACATTCACTCGCCTACCATTAGAAGACTGCGAGCCGCGACCGCCGATCGACAAGCACGGGCACATCGGGTTCCATTCTCAGAAGCAGCCCGGCCACTCTTATGTGGGGATCTTGCTCCGCGTGGGCCGGATCACCGCCGAACAGGCACGCGGGTTGGCCGACATCGCCGATCGCTTCGGCTCCGGCGAGCTTCGGCTGACCGTCTGGCAGAACATCCTGATCTCCGACATCGCAGATGCCGACATTCCGGCCGTCCGGGAGGCCATCGAAGCCCTGGGCCTGGATTGGCGGGCGGGCTCGATCCGGAGCGGACTCGTGGCATGCACCGGCAACGCCGGCTGCCGGTTTGCCGCGTCCGACACCAAGCGGCACGCCCTGGCGATTTCCGACCATCTCGACCCCCGCCTCACGATCGACCGGCCGATCAACATCCACCTCACCGGCTGTCCCAACTCGTGCGCCCAGCATTATATCGGCGACATCGGGCTGCTGGGGACCGCCGTCGAGTCGGGGGACGACCTGGTCGAAGGCTATCACATATTCCTCGGCGGCGGTTACGGCGAGGAACGGGGAATCGGCCGCGAGGTGATGCGATCGGTCGCCGCCGAGGATGTCCCCGGCACCATCGAGCGCATGCTCCGAGCCTACCTGGAGCGGCGAGAATCCAACGAGGAGACATTCGACACATTCGTCCGTCGGCACACCACCGAA
>CALKTZ010001022.1 GCA_937997355.1 uncultured Planctomycetales bacterium
ATCAACAACGAGAATAATGGCGGCACCATCAAGACGATCGCCGCGATCAATCATCCGGCGATCAAGACGGGGCCGACCGATTTCAACACGATCAACTTCCGCATGAGCGGGGGGAAGCTGGATGTGCTCGTCAACGGAGTGAGAATCCGAGAACCCCTCACCATTCCCTGGGAACATCAGGCCAATTCGATCGCGCTCAGCATCTCATGCCACTCGCCCAATCTGCGGGCCGAGTATGACGAGGTCAAAATCTGGGAACTCGTTCCCGAAGGTTCGGCCAATCGTTGAGATCGGCCCGTGTGACATCGTTCACGTCGCCGACACGACACTCGGCTCGGGGATCGGGCGCTCCCTCCTCGATTTCCAGCGGTCGCCGAGCGTCAACAGGGCGGGGAGCAGGACCAGGTTGCCCAGGGTGCTGCCGGTCGTGGCGATGCCGACCATCGTGCCGAAGTTGACGAACGGCTCGAACTCGCTGAGTCGCAAGGCCGTGAACCCGATCGTCACGGCGAGGCTGGGGAGCAAGACCCCCGGGCCGCTCACCGAATAGCCGTCGAACAGGCGATCGCGGAATGACCGAACGGTCCGCTCGCGGTGAAACTGGCTCAGGCAGTGGAAGGTGTCGTCCACCGAGAGCCCGAGCGCGACGCTCGCGACGAGGGCCGTCGCCATGTCGAGTCGAATCCCGAGCCAGCCCATCAGGCCGAGCACCAGGGCGACCGAGAGGAGCGTCGGCAAGAGCGCGAGGACCGCCAGGATCGGGCTCCGGAACGCGATCGTGAGCATCACGAGAATCCCCGCCGCCGACCAGAAGAAGGTCCCCCACTGGGTCGCGATCACCGCCTGCGTCGTCTTGGTCATCAGGTAGGACAATCCTGTGAGGTAGGAGGAGTCTCCCAGTTCGGCCCGCGCGGCCTGCTCGGCATTCGCGAAAATCCGGGCCTTGGTCGGGGCCGGCTGCTGTTCTCGGAGGCGAATCATGATCCGCGATTGCCCCGACTCCGGATTCCAGAAGCTTCGCATCAACGAACGCTGCGGAGATGCCGCGATCAGGTCGAGCTTGGTGGCCAGGATCGTGGTCCGCGCCTCCTCGGAGAGCGCGGAGAAGCGATCTTCGGGGTCGAGGATCGTGGCGAGAGACATGGTTTGAACCCGGCTCTCGTCGTGCAACTCTCCACCGTTGCCTTGCTCGATCCGATTGCCGACCGTTCGCAGTTGCTCCAGCAATTTCGGCGTGATCGTCTCCCCCGCCGGGAAGACCAGCTCGACGAGTCCGATTCCGCCGAGTTTCGATTCCACCGCCCGGTAGTCGCGGACCACTCGCGTTTGAGGCCGGAACAGATTGATGTAGTTCGTCTCGTAGTCGAGCCGGAAAATCCCCAGGCTGACCGGGAGCGTGACCGCGAAAACGGCCGTCGCGATGACCCAGGGGTGGCGATAGGCCCAGCCCACCAACCGATTCATGTACGGGGCGACTCGCGACTCGGAGCCGAGCCGGACGGGGATTTCCAGGGGGAAGGGGGGGAGCATGGCGATCGGCGAAAGTGCCATCACCAGCAAGGCCGAGCCCAGGGTGCATGTCGCCAGGATCGCGCCGAACTGGCGGATCGGGATCACGTCGCTGGTGACGAGCGCCCCATATCCGATCGCGCCGGTGACGGCCGTCCAGACGATCGGCACCGCCACGGCCCTGAGCGTGGAATCGGCCGCCCGGTGGGGGGCCCGCTCGCGCCGGCGGTCGTCTCGGAAGTGGATCGCCAGGTGACTTGCCGCGGGCATCGTGAGGACGATGATCTGGGCGACGAGTGGTCCTCCCGCGAGCGCGAGCTTGATATTGTAGCTGGCCAGCAGGTGCTCGGTGGCCAGCCAGGTGAGCCAGCCGCAGGCCATCGGCACGATCGCCCACCAGATGCTTTGCACCGCCGTCAGGGTGACGATTCCGATCAGGATCATGCCGACGATTGCGAGGCGGCGTCCGTCAATTTCGATCGCGCTGAAACCATCAGCAAGTAGCACCGGAGGGCCTACCACGGCGGGCTGTTCGAGGTGATGCCTCCTGGCGAAGTCGTCCGAAACCGCTCGCAGGGCGGTGATCGTATTCTGAACGTCGTGCTCGTGAGTCTTGCGGAGCCTGACCACGACGGCCGTCGATGTCCCGGATGCGTCGATCAGCGTACCTCGGAAGAGGGGATGGCGGCTGAGCCGTTCCTTGAGTTCCTGGAGATCGACCTCGTTCGTGCCGGCCCGGATGGCGCCGCCGACCGTCATGGAGCTGGTCTTGAGGTTCAGGCCGCGGAGTGAGCTTTTGGCCGTATTGATGGCCATCTTGCGGGCTATTGCCGGGAGTTTCTCGATCGCCAAAAGGGCGTCGTCGAGCTTCCAGACGAGCGGCATGGCATCCAGCGACTCGACGCTCGACACGCCCGGAATTTGCGCGGTCCCGATCTTGTCGGCAAGCTCCGCCACGCGATCCATGCCGCGCGGGGAGATGAGCTCCTGATCGTCATACATGACGAAGACGATGTTGTCGTCGCCGAAGAGCCTGGCCGCCTTCTGATACGTCAGCATGTCGGGATCGTCGTCGGCGAAGAACGAGTTGATCGACTGCTCGTAGCGGACGCGTTTGCCCCAAATGATCAGCCAGGTCAGCGTCAACACCATCGCTGCCAACGCGAGATAACGGCACCAGAGCAGAGCACGAATCACGGGTCGCGGATCCTTCCGAAATAATGAAATGCTTCGTCAGTGTCGGTTAATTCGGCCTGATCGTCAAAGTCGGGCTGCCCTCGGAATACCCTAATCAATTTCGATCCGATTCGCTGCGCTGGCTGACCTCGATCGGGCCCCCCTCTCGATATTGGCATCGAAGTTCCCCTCCGGGGACAGTCCCATTTTCCACGATCGTCGGAATCGCCCGGTCATCGTCTTGTGAAGTGGAAAATCGGGACAGTCCCCTACGGCTCCCTAAAATCGAGCGGGGCGCACGCCTCGATCAGACGCGGAGTCTCGCGGGGCATGGCCCAGAGACCTGGCCCGTCAAAGCACTTGCGTCGAATTTGGGGCGAGCAAGGTTGAACGGTCTCAGGAAGGGAGCAGTTTGGAGACGAGGTCGTAAACGCTGTAAGCGGCCACTGCCGAAATGGAGGTGAACGCCACCCAGGTGAGGATGTCGCTGAGGAGCGACGGACCGACCCGGGGATCGGTATCGCGGCGACGGAGGTAGATCGTCGCTCCCGAGATCAACGGGAGCATCAAGCCCTGGGCCATCCCTCCCGCCTTGATCAACGCCTGAGGCTCTCGAAACGCGTAATAGATGCCGAGGGCGATGGCCGGATACAGGACGCAAAAAAGCTTGGTCAGCAACTCGCGTTGTCGGGGGCGATGAGAGTCCCAGATCCCGAGGAGGCCCAGGAAGTCGACCGTCAATCGGCTATTGGCGGCGGTGGCCACGTAGAGCGTCTTGAACAGGACGGCCCAGGCCCCGAGCAAGAAGCCGACCCGGGTGAAATTGCGGAGCCAGGCGAGCGAGGTCCCTTCGAGCGGGTGGATGTACATCGCCGAGAGGGTCGGGATCATGTCGGGCCCCTTCGGGTCGAGCCCTTGAGGATGCAAAACCGCCGCCCCCAGCAGATAAAAGGCGATCGTCGCGACGGTGAAGACCACCATGCTAAACCACGCGTCGAGCTGCATCACGCGCGTCCAGCCCCTGGCGCGGTGCGCCCAGGCTTCGCTCTCATCGCGAGGCCCGGCATTTCGTGCGTAGCCTTTTTCGATGCACCAGTAGGGATAGGCGAAAAGCTCCGAGGCCCCCACGCCGGTGATCCCGAACGCCGAGAACGCAAGGGCGATGGCCGCGGTGGGGACCGCGAAAGTGAACCCCTCGCCGATTTCGGGGAGTGTGATCCGGAACCGGGTCCATTGGAGGATCACGACGCTGAGCACGGTGAAGATCGTCACGGCGGCCACGAGGATTGTGGTGATCTTCTCCAGTCGCCGGTATCCGCCGGAGAGGAGCAGGAGGATCGCCGCGACGGTCGT
>CALKTZ010001023.1 GCA_937997355.1 uncultured Planctomycetales bacterium
ACTCTCCCGGTACTTATCGAGGTGGAGCGCAATCAGCCCGTCCACCATCGTCCGCTTGCGGCCGCGGACGGCCGCCATGTCGACCTTCCAGTCGCGAGCGGAAATCCCGAACTCCGGGCCTCGGCGGAAATAGCTCACGACTTTCGCGCTCTGGATGATGTTCTTGCTCGGGAGGCAGGCGATATTGGGGCAGGCTCCCCCGATGTACCGCCGCTCGACGACCGCCACGCGTTGCCCCCGCGAGGCGAGCGTCCAGGCCAGGAGCTTTCCGGCCGCCCCGCTCCCCAGGACGACCACGTCGTATTCTTCGTGATGAGACATGCGTTCCTCCGTTGAAAGGACGAATCCTTGTATCGTAGTGAAGGACCGGCCTTGCGTCACGGGGGAGCATGATCGGGATCGACGCGAGGTTGACTCGGATACCACGACGCGTATCCGAGCTTTGTCCCCGAATCACCGGCTCTTGGGCTTGGCAGCCCGTTTTCTTTCATGATCCACCGGCCGGGTATTCGGCATCGCGTCCATTTCGGCATTCTCTCTCATGGTGAAGAGAGGATGACCTGAAGGTGGCCGGCCGAACACCCGGCATCCTCAAGCCTGCAATCCGTGAGAGGCAGGCTCTTTTCGTGCGCCGGGAGTCACGCGGTGACGCGGCGACGACGCAGCCAGGCGCCGAGGCCGGCGACGAGGCCCATGCCGCTGAGTACCACCGACGAAGGCTCGGGGACCGCCCCGCCCGGCTCGAAATCGTAGGTCGTCGCGCCGTCCGAGGTGCCGATCGTGAAGTTGTCGAGGTTCGTGTTGAAGACGTCTTCCGGCGAGGCGAAGCCGGTCGCGATCCGGATGCCGCCGAGCGTGGCGGAGGGATTGTAGATCGTCGCGTTCGAATAGCCGGCGCCGGCCATGTCCGCCAGGAGGGTTGCGAGGGAGACCGAATTCGACCCAGGGCCGGCACCGTTCGTCCCGTTGTCGTCGTACCAGCCGGCCGTCGCGTTCAGGGCGTCCCAGGTCTGCCACTGATTCAGATCGACGTTGCCCTGATTGGCGTAGGGCGGCTCGAACCAGAGCCGGTCGTCGCCGCCGTCGGTGTGGACCCAGATGGTCAGGTAGGGGGCCTGCTGGCCGTTATTGCTGCTGACGTAGGTGCTGTAGCTCAGCGAGGTGATCGCCGAGACGAGCAGGCCCGCGTAGTTCGAGTTGCGGACCTGGGCCGAGCCGTCGCCGCCGACCGTCCCGTCGCCCGTGTAGAGATTCAGGCTGCCGACGCCCCCCGGCGGCGTCGCCGGGCCGTTGACGAACGCCGCGCCGGCGGTCGGGTTGGGGCTCCCCTGGGCTCCGCTGCTGTCGGTCACCATCGTGGCCCAGCCGTTCGGGTTGGAAGGATCCACCACGACCGTTGCTGCCCTCGATTGCCCGGCCAGGATCGCGAGAAAGCCTGCCGCCACGAGCGCGGATCGAACTTTTGAAGCCATTTCCTTGAGACCCTTGTGCATGAGGTGAGGTGTGAGTAATGCTTGCTTAGTCCCATGATTGTAGGACTGGTGGTATTCTGCGTCCCCATCGTCCATGTACGCAAGGCATGTATAAGAATTACAACGTTGTTATTTTGAATCATTGTTGTTATTTGGGATGGCTGATTCTGTCCGGACGGTCGAATTCGGTTCGAGTTTAAAAATAAATAAATCATCAAATTTAAACAAAATTATTTGATTTGACAAGAGTCGGCGTGGACGCCCGGGGCCAGGAGATCCCCGTCCATGCCGCGAACCCGATCCTCCGGCCCCTTCTCGGCTGGTCGTTATTCCGTATGATCAGCGCAGGATAACGCGGTTTCCCCGGCCATCGACCCGAGAACGACCTATGAATGAAGACGAACTCATGGAGGAACGATGGTGTGAAGGTCAACGGTCGAAGGTCGCGGCGTCGGTTATTCTTCCCTGGCTTGTGTTCAACATACTTGTCGCGCTGATGTTCCTCGGCAGTCCGATGATGCGCTTCAAGGTTTTCCTCAACCCGGCAGCACCCGTGCTGTTTTTACTCTTCGAGGGGCTGATTGTTCTCGCGGCATGGCTGCGCTACAGGAGGCTTCGTGGTCAGAAGGGGTC
>CALKTZ010001024.1 GCA_937997355.1 uncultured Planctomycetales bacterium
GGACGCAGATCGATGGCCGGATCGAAGAGCATGGCGGCCGGCTGTCGACCGTGATCATCGAGCCCGACGTCCCCCGCGTGATGCTGGTCTGGCTGTCGGTGCTGGCCGTTCGCAACGAAGTCGACTACCTGGAACGGACCTTCGTGAGCGAGAAGGAAGTCGTCGGGAGCCTTGCCGATGTCTAGCAAGGTCGACATCGTCGGCGTCGGCGCCCGCACACCGATCGGACTCAAGGCGGCGGCCGCGGCGGCCGCGGTCCGGGCTCGCATCGTGGGGCTGGGCGTCCATCCTTTCATGATGGATCGGGTCGGCGATCCCATGCCCGGGGCGGTGGACCCCGAGATCGATCCGCGCATCATGGGGTTCCCTCGCTTGCTACGCCTGGCCGAAACCGCGCTTGGCGACGCTTGCGCGCCGCTCCGAACTTCGCGACCGCCGCAACTCGCGTTGCCGCTTTTTTTAGGCCTGCCTGAAATCCGTCCCGGATTCACCCAAGAAGATGCCGAGGCGGTCCGGTCCGGGTTGTCACAAGTCGCGGGCCTGCCCGTCAAGTTTCTGGAGGTCAGCACTTTCACTCAAGGACACGCGGCCGGGTTGATGGCGATGGCGGCGGCCGTCGAACGGATGAAGCAAGGCGCCTTCGAGATCTGCCTGGTCGGCGGCGTGGAGAGCTATTTCGAACCGGACACGATGGAATGGCTCGACGTCAACAGTCAACTGGCGAACGCGGTGTCGCGCTCCGGCTTCGTGCCGGGCGAAGGCTCGGCGTTCTGCCTGCTCATGACGGACAGGGCCAGGCAGAGGCTTGGCCTGAAGGCGCTGGCGTGCGTTTCGGCGGTCGCCGTGGGCAAGGAGACCAAGCTGATCAAGACGGACGAGATGTGCCTGGGGGAAGGGTTGTCGGCGACGGTCCGCACCGCCCTGGATGGGATCATTGCCCAGGGTCAGCGGATTAACGGCATCTACTGCGACATCAATGGGGAGCGCTACCGCAACGAGGAGTGGGGGTTCGTCTGCCTGCGGCTGAGCCATTATTTCGACGACCCGACGGGGTATCAATCGCCGGCGGAATGCTGGGGCGACATGGGCGCGGCCTCGGGCCCCCTCTTCGCCACGCTCGCCTGCGAGGGGATGGGCCGCGGTTATGCCGCCGGATCGCGATTCCTCCTGTGGGCGAGTTCCGAGAAAGGCGCGCGCAGCGCCGCGGTGATCGAGCGGCCCGGCCCGGAGACGGAAGGAGTGAGCTAGCATGGCAACCGTGGCGATCCATCCGCCCAAGACGCCGGTGCATAAAGGCATTCACTCGATCGCCAAGAACACGATCCCCAACATCTGCAAGATGCCGGGGCCTCCCGCCCCCTTCGTGCCCGCCCCGCTGCCGAACATCGCCAAGTCGGAGCTCTCCCCCCAGGGTTACTCGACGACCGTCGAGATCGAGGGCAACACGGTGGCGATCCGGGGCGCCACCTACGAGAGCATCGGCGACATGGCCAGCAAGGGGACCGGCGGCGGCCTGATCTCGGCCAACTGCCATGGCCCGGCCAAGTTCATCAATCCCGGCTCGATGACGGTCATGATCGAGGGGAAGAACGTCCAGCAGCTCGGCGACATGATGCTCAACAACTGCGGGCCGGGGGGGAGCCCGCCGAACACCGGCGCCACCATGTCCGGGGAGGAACAGGCCGACCAGGAGAAGGACGAGAAATGCACCCACCCCAAGACCCATCGCGAGCCCCCCGAGGAGCCGAAGCGGCCCCCCGAGGAGCACGTGCAGGACACCGAGAACAAGCTGAACGCGAGCAAGGCGCGGGCCGCCACCCTGCGCGAGCAGCTCGCGGCCGCGGGGCCGACCGAGGCCCCGGCGATCGCCACCGAACTCCAGGGGGTCGAGGCGAACGTCAAGGGGGAGGAATTCGAGCTCAAGGTCGCCCAGGAGGAGCATGCCAAGGGGAGGCTCAAGGAAACCAATGTTAAAATCGTCTGCGACGTCTGCGGGAAATTGGTGACGGAATTCGACATCATCACCACGGACGACGAGGGGAAGCCGGTGGCCAAGGAATGCAAGGCGGGGGGCAAGTTCAAGAGGGATCAGTCGATCACCCAGACGGCGGAGCTGGCCAAGCACGTCCCGGGGGCGAGCCTCCACCTCACCGCGCCCAAGGCGGCCATGCCGAAGCAATCCCCCTCCAAGAGCTGGCCGGTGAAGCCCGCGATGCAGGCCCATTGACGATTTTCGGGAGCAACCGATGTCGGACTATTCCAGGACAACGCTCGCATTCTCGATCATTCCGAAGCCGGTCGAGGTCGTCGTGTCCGCGTTGGCGGATTTCTTCGAACGCGACGGCGATTCTCCGCTCCTTTACGACACCTCCTCATCCCCTCCCGAGAAGGCCTTCTTCGGCCCGATCGAGGACACCCCGGAGAAATATCAGCAGCCCGAATGGGCGGACGCGGACGAGCCGCCCCCCGAGGACAATCCATCGCTGGTCAAGCTGGCCGCGCGATACCGCAACTTCGCCATCGATTCCACCTTCGATTTCGCGGGCAGCGGCTATCAGGGGAGCCTCTTCGTCTACGACGCGGCCTCGCAATCGGACCATCCCGAGACCCCCCGATGCTTCGTCCGGCTCGGCTTCATCAGCTACCTGACCTACGAGCTGCGCGGCACCAGGAATTTCGGCGAGCCGGCCGAGATCGACGGCGAGATCAAGGCGAGCCTGCTCGCGACGGCCGTCGGGCTCGCCCACGTCCTCGGGGCCGACGGGTTCGTCTACGGGCTGGAGGGGGAGGGGCCTTCGCCGTTCTCGGCCGATCAACTCGCGGCCTACCTTCACGATCCGATCGGGCAGCCTGCGCCGGTGCCCCCTTTCTTCGCCGGCATCAGGAGCACGCTCGTCTCGCGGGACGACCTGCTCCGCGTCTTCCCGGATGAAGAGGCGGTCAAGCAGGCCAGCATGGGATTCGTCATCCTCGATCTGCTCAGGAACCCCGAAAAGAGGGAGATCGTTCCATAGTCAATCAATTTCGGGAGAATGTTCGGAGGCATGCGTTGGCCGTTTCATCCTCGGCGAGTCTCCGTTAGGATACCGCTAGGCGTCGTGATGGTTGCGTGGGCACCCACGGCGAGCGATCGACATCGAAATCGAAGCCCCGAGCGGTTGTCTCGCCGCATCGTTCAAGCCGTCGTGTTCTGTCCTTCGAGCCCGTCACCTAGTTGGACGCACCGGAATGTGGACGATCGTGAATCGCACGCCCTATGCGGCGGGAAGAGTCTGGGGCCGAGATAAGGACGGCGTCCACGAATGGATCGTCGCGGTCAAGGGTACGTTCGAGATTCGACCCGACGGAACCCTCGTCCGCGCCGAGGAGCAGGCCAAGCCGCTGCTCCTGCCGGAATTTCGTGGAGAAGACGGGAAATCGAGCCTGATCCATGAGGCGGACCTCGTGGGGGCCAAGCCCACCACCGACATCCTCCTCAATGGCACGGCCTACGCGCCGAAAGGGAAACCGGCCACCGAGTTCCACATCTCCCTGCGCGTCGGGCCGATCCACAAGCGGCTGAAGGTGGTCGGCAACCGCACCTGGACCGAGGGACTCTTCGACAACAAGCCGACCGCGATGGAACCGGTCACCCAGGTGCCGATCGTCTACGAGCGGGCCTACGGCGGCTTCGACGATGCCGACCCCGACCCCAGGAAGCAGCGATTGGACGCGAGAAATCCGGTGGGCTGCGGCCTGGTGATCAGGCCGGGGCTGCCGCTCCCCAACTTCGAATACCCCGACGGGAAGCTGGAGAAGGCCGGACCCGCCGGCTTCGGCGCGATCGCCAGCTACTGGTCGCCACGCAGGGAACTCCAGGGGACCTACGACGAGGATTGGAAGCGGGACCGCTACCCACTCCTGCCCGCCGACTGGGATCCGAAATCCCTGCTGTGCTCCCCCGCGGACCAAAGGCCGGGCGAACCCCTGCGCGGCGGCGAGCCCGTCGAACTCCTGAATCTGACCCCCGACGGCAGCCTGCGATTCGTCCTGCCGAAGGTCGCCCTCTCCTTCCGGACGAAGTTCAGCCGGCTATTCGGCCGGCGCACGGAGGGACACGAGGCCGGATTGGCGACGGTGATCATCGAGCCCGATCATCCGCGGCTGATCATGCTCTGGTCGGGATGCTTGTTATACAGGGGCGAGGTGGATTACCTCGATGAGACGATCGTCTCCGGCAAATACCTCACATGAATTTCACGAATGTCCATCTCATCGCGAACGGTGCGCGGACTCCCTTGGGGCCGGCGGCCGCGCCGAGCGCCGCGGCCGTGCGGGCCTTGATGCGGGCCGCGGTCGAGCATCCGTTCATGATCGGCGTCTCGGGCGAACCGATCGTGGGGGCGTTGGAGCCCCGGCTGGACCCCAAGATGATGGGATCGGGGCGTCTCCTGGCACTGGCCGAGGCGGCGATCGCCGAAGCCTGCCTCCCGCTCCAGACCTCGGGCGGTTCCAGGCCGAGGCTCCCCCTCCATCTGGCATTGCCCGAAATCCGCCCCGGGTTCACGGCCCGGGATATCGAGGCGATCCGGTCGGGAATCGCACAATTCGAGAAAACGGCGTCCCATATCTCTCGGGTGAACGTATTTCCTCACGGTCACGCGGGCGGGGCCATGGCTTTAAAGGCCGGGGCCGAGCAGATCCGGCAAGGCGCCGCGGAAGCTTGTTTGATCGGCGGGGTCGATAGTTATTTCCAGCCGGACACCCTGGGATGGCTCGATGAGAATCGGCAACTGGTGGGGCCGGCATCGCGATCGGGGTTCATCCCGGGGGAAGGGGCGGGCTTCTGCCTGCTGGCCAACGATCGACTCCGCGATCGCCTCGGCGATCCGGGCTCGTTGCGGGTCCGTTCGATCGCCATTGAGAACGAGCCGAAGCTCATCAAGACCGAGGACACCTGCCTCGGCGAAGGACTCTCCGCATCCGTCAGGGATGTCGCGAGCGACCTTCGCCTCCCCGATGAGCGTATTAACGCGATCTACTGCGACATCAATGGCGAGCGCTATCGGGCGACGGAGTGGGGGTTCGTCTGTTTGCGGCTGAGCCATTATTTCGACGACCCGACGAGCTACGTCTCGCCGGCCGAATGCTGGGGTGACGTGGGCGCCGCCTCGATCCCCCTGTTCGCCATGCTGGCATCCGAGGCGGCCAGGCGTGGTTATTCCAGGGGCCCGCGGAGCCTCCTCTGGGGGAGTTCCGAGGCCGGGCAGCGGGGCGCCGTCGTGCTCGAAGCCGTAGCTTCCGATCGATCGTAGAGGGAAGGACTTTCGCGATGGGAATCAGCGTCGGAGTGAACCCTCCGAAGACTCCGGTGACGAAGGGGAGTCACGGCATCGCCAAGAATACGATCCCCAACATCTGCAAGATGCCGGGGCCGCCGGCCCCGTTCGTCCCGACCCCGCTCCCGAACATCGCCAAGTCGGAGCTCAACCCCCAGGGCTACTCGACGACCGTCGAGATCGAAGGCAACGCGGTGGCGATCCGCGGGGCGACCTTCGAGAGCATCGGCGACATGGCCAGCAAGGGGACCGGCGGCGGCCTGATCTCGGCC
>CALKTZ010001025.1 GCA_937997355.1 uncultured Planctomycetales bacterium
GTTCCGACCAAGCCCCCGGAAACGCGAGGGGGCTCGGGGCATGATCGATCGCCCGGGGCCGCGACGGTGGAACTGCCGAGGATTAAACCCTCCGAACCGGCGAGGCTCCTGATCCGATCGGCACTCTCCGGCGCGATTGCCCGCATCCAGGCCAACGACCAGGCGGTCCATCGCGGCGAGGTCGAGGGGGTGCATCGACTCCGCACCTCCACGCGTCGTCTCCGCGGCGAACTGCACGCATTCCGTAAATTTATCGACCCGGTCTGGCGGGAGCCGATCGAGGACGAGTTGAAATGGCTTGCCGGTGAACTCGGGGAAGTGCGGGATCTTGATGTCCTCGACGAACGCCTGCGAGCGGCCGCCGCGAAGCTGCGCTGGGACGATCGGGCCGACGATCTTCCTCACGATGAGACGCCGGCCTCGGCACTGGCCCCTCTCTTCCAGTCGATTCGCGATCGCCATGCCCTGGCCTCGGCAAAGTTGCGAGAGGCCCTTCAGGGGGATCGCTATGCCCGGCTGGTCTGGGCGATCGATCCGGCCCTCCAGTCAGCCTTGCCCATCGTCCGGGATAAGGCCGATATGCCCTGTCGAGAAGCCCTTCCCCCGATCGTTCAGGGGACCTGGAAAGGTCTCAAACGAAAGGCACGGGCCTTATCGCCCGATGATCACGAAGAGGCTTTTCACGACGTTCGGAAGCGCTGCAAGCGAGCCCGATATACCGCCGAGCTGGTCGCGCCCGCGTTGGGCCGAAAGGCCGGCGAGCAAGCCCTCAAATACATCCGCCTGGTGACGCGTGCCCAGGATATTCTGGGAGAGCATCAAGACGCGAGCGTCGCCATCGAGGAGATCGAGCGGGTCCGGGACCAGCACGCGAAGAATCGCCGGTTTGTCCTCGCCTGCGAGCTTCTCATCGAAGATCAACGGGAGGCCGCCAGGTCGGCACGTGAATCGTTCTTTCAACACTGGAAGAAGTTCGATCGCAAGCGATATCGGCGATGGATGAATCCTTGATCCTCGGCATTCCGGCTTGTTGAAGCAGGCTTCTCGCGGATCGTCCGGTTCAGGAAGGCGGCGTTTCGCCGGATGCGTCCCCTGCCCCGTGCTCCTCGCTCCCGGTCGTCCACCGAACTTCCGGCACGTCCACGGTCCGGAGATGTCCTTCGATGCCTTCCGCCTTCCGGTAACGCTGATGCGTGTTGACCGGCTGATTGGCGATTTCCCGGCGATTGGCGCGCCATTCCATCAACTCCCGGGCGGCTTCCGGCTCGGCGTGGACGATCGGCGTCTCCTGGGCGACGGCGTTCGCGAAGGTCTGATGGGGAACCGGCACGAGCTGCGCGAGGCTCTCTCCCTGCGAGAACGATACGGTCCCCGGCTCGACGATCTTCCAGTTCAGGGTGAACGTGTAGTTGAGCCACCAGGTTTCGACGATCCCTTCCAGGGGCATGCAGTTGGCCTTCCAGCGGTTGCTCGGGCCTTTCACGTAGAGATCCCACCCGGCCGAGGTTCGGAACAGCCAGGGGGGAGAGAAGGTGAGAATCCCCGAGCCAAATTGACTTTTGATCGCCGGGCGGTGGCTGGCGGCGACCTCGACCGTCAAGCCCGCCGGGTCGGGAGAGCCGTCCCAGGTGGCCCGGACGTCGACCGGGCAGAGGATCTGCCAGCCCCACTGGTTGGCGGCGACGATCGGCAGGCATTTATACGCTTGCGGATTCTCGTCCATCCAGGAACGCCGCGAGGGGGAAGGACGAAGCGACCACCCCGCACCCCAGCCGTGATTGAGAATCCGCAGCGCCTTGAACGTGAGCGGGGCGTTTCCGGGATCGTCGGAGGATGACGCGGGATGCTCTCGATCGACGGGGGGCATTGCGGGTCCTCTTCGCTTCTGCTTCGGAGCCGATCGGATCGATCAGCCCGGAGGCTGGGATTTGAGAAGCCCTCGTTCGCGAGCGAGCGATTCGTAGAGATCGCTGTATTGCGAGATCATCGTATCGAGGCGAAAATCGGTTTCCAGCCGGGCATGGCCTGCCTCGCCGAGGCGTCGGGCAAGCTCCGGATCTCTCAGGATCTCGCGCAGGGCCTTGGCCAGTTGCTGAGGCGCGCCGACCGGGACGAGGAGCCCGGTTTCACCGTCGCTGACGACCTCGGTCGTCCCGGGCGCGGCGGTCGCGACGACCGGCTTGGAATGCCGCATCGCTTCCAGGATCAGGTTCGGGAGCCCTTCATAAGAGCTGGGCAACACCACGACATTCGACGCGGCCATGAGCCGAGGGACGTCATCGCGGTGGCCGAGGAAGTGGACCCGTTCCGTGAGCTTGTAGCTCCTCGCGAGGTTCTCCAGGGTCTCCCGGAGATCGCCGTCTCCGGCGATGATCGTCCTCAGCTCGGGCATGACGTGCTGGAGGAGGTCGAGGGCCTTGATCAGGTCGTCCACCCGCTTCTGTTCGGCGAGTCGTCCGGCGAAGAGGACCAGAGGACAATCGGCCGGAAGACCCAGGCTCTCGCGAACGGCGGCCCCGTCCACCGGAGGGGGCGTCGTCGGGTCGATCCCGGAATAGATCATTGCCAGACGTTCTTCGGGGATGCCGATCTTCTTGTAGAAGTCATAAACCGCCTGGGAATTGCCGATGATCCGGTTGCACCAGCGCGCGAGCTTGCGGTCGAAGAAGAGTTCGCTCCGGCCTTTCCAGAGATCGACGGCCATCTCGGAGACGACGACGACCGGCACCTTGGCCAGATGCGCGGCGACCCGGCCGTAGGTGTTCGCCGCGAAGATCCAGGTCTGTACGATGTCGAAGTGATGTGACTTCATGAACTGGGCAAGCTCGCGCAGCGCGAGGAAGTCGACCTTGTGCCGCTTGCCGATCGCGGTGACCGGGATGCCGGCCTCCTGAAGCTCCGCCTCCAGGGGACCCATCCGGGTGAGGGTCGCCACCTCCACGCGAAAGCGGTCTCGGGGCAAGCCCTTGGCCAGCAAGACCATCTGCTTTTCCGCGCCTGATCGATCGAGCGTGGGGATCAACTGCAAGACGTT
>CALKTZ010001026.1 GCA_937997355.1 uncultured Planctomycetales bacterium
ATCTTGGCCTAGATCAGGTCGCGATCCGCCGGCTCATAGCGATCGATCTGGTTGAAAACCAGGACGACCGGTTTCTGGGCTCGCCGCAATTCGCTCAGCGCGTCAAGCTCCCGGCGTTGGGGATCGGTCGAGACGACGAACAGGATCAGATCGGCCCGCCGGGCGACTTCTCGCGCCTCTTTCTCCCGGACATCGCCGCCGATTTCGTCGATGCCGGGGGTGTCGGTCAGGATCAGCCTGGTCCCCTCGAGCTCGGAACTCCCGGCCTCCTCGGGCTGCCAGGGCTGTGAGGTATGGGAAACGGTCGTCCCGTGTGTCGCGCCGACCGTGAACACCTCTTGCCCGATCAACGCATTCAGGATCGACGATTTGCCGCGGCCGACCATGCCGAAGGCGGCGATCTCGATGGTGCTCTCTTCGAGCTTCCGGCCGAGATCGCGGAGTTGGCCGATTTCATTGGCCAGGACTTGTTCCTCGGCCGGCGTGAGCTTCAAACCCTCGAGAGTGGCCTCCACGCTTTCGAGCGCGCGGCCGAGCACCTGATTCGACGGTTGAGGGGGCAAGGTCGGATCGGAAGAGGCCATGTCCTAGCTCCTCTTCTCTTTCAATGCGGCGTGCGTCACCTCCTCGCACCAGATTGCGGACGCGAGCAGGCCGAGATCGTTTCCCCGAGCAGCAACGAGTTGGATTCCCAGCGGGAGGCCGTCGGGAGTCAGGTCGATCGGGAAAGTCACGGCGGGGTTCCCGAAGAAGCTCCAGATTGAATTGAAGGTCGGATCCCCGGTGGTCGTCAAATCGGGGGCGGGTCCCACGGTCGCCGGGATCGCAACCAGGTCGACCGACTCCAGGAAGCGGAAGAGGCCGGCGTAGGCGGAACCAATCTCCTGCCCATCCAGATCATGTGCCCCCTCCTGGAGTTGCTTCGCCCGTACGTAATCGTACGCGGAAATTCCGCTCCCTTCCTCAATCAAGGAGGTGATGCGAGGCGGATAATCATCGGGAACCTCGCGCAATCGATCTCGATGATTGGCCGACGCCTCCGACGCCATGATCGTTCGATGGCATCGAAGGATTCGTTCGAAGTCAAACTGGTCGTCGGCCCGAATCACGCGAGCCCCGGCCGTTTCATACGCCCGCATTGCTTCATTCAATGCGAGTTGCACTCGCGGCTCCGCGCGTTCCCAGAACGCCTCGCCCAGCAAGCCGATCGTGGGAGGACCATCCGTGCTCCGGGTCGGATTGAACTTCGGAGAGGCTTTACAGAGACACTTGAAAAGCACTGACAGGTCTCCGACCGTCCGCGCGATCGGCCCCACGTGATCGAGGCTCTGGGCGAAGGGGAGCACGCCATCCGTCGCGATGAAATTGTACGTCGGTTTGAACCCCGCGACCCCGCAAAACGCGGCGGGCCGGATGATCGATCCACCCGTTTGCGAACCGATGGCGCCGAGACACATCCCGGACGCCACCGCCGCCGCCGAGCCGCTTGAGGACCCCCCCGGAGTCCGAGCGAGATTCCAGGGATTGTGAGTGACCGGGGGGTCGATCCAGGCATAGGCGGTCGTCACGGTTTTGCCCAGGATGACCGCGCCGGCCTCTCGGAGCGCGGAGACGACCGAAGCATCGGCACCGGCGATCCGATTCGACCAGCGGGTCGATCCGCAACGAGTCGGAAGCCCGGCAACGTCGATGATGTCCTTGACGCCGATCGGAATCCCGTGGAGTGCCCCTCGCCACGCGCCTCGGGCCAGTTCCGCATCGAGTTCCCTGGCTCGATCCTCGGCTCGTTCGAGGTCGAGGCAAACCCAGGCTCTCACGTGAGATTCAAGCCGTTCGATTTGTGCGATGCACCCCTTCAAAATCTGGGCGCATGACACTTCCCCCGCTTTCAGGGCGGCCGAAACGCCCAGGATCGTCTCACGCTCTTCCGGGATGAGATTCATAACACCATTCTACCGTCGAAATACAACGTCCGATCGTGAATCGCTGTAAAATCTCATCCCTTATCCGAAGCGGCGGACATGGAAAAGCCGGCCTTGCCTGCCAGTTTCAGGGCTGCTTGCTTGATGAACTCCTGGAGGAAATCCGTTCGGCTGGTCGAGTCGAACTGTTTGAGCAGCGTGCCGTTGAGTCCCGCTTCGCCCCAGGATTGCCCCTGAGCGAAATACTCCGCGAAGGCCAGGCCGGCGATACGCGTCAGGTAGGCCATCGTCACCGCCTGGACGGCGCCGGCGGCTGCGTATCCGACGAATGAGGTTTTGAAGAGGCCGGCGATCAATGTCGTGGCCGCTTCCCCCAATCCAAGCTTCAACAAGGCCGCCATCATCTTGGCGACGACCGCTCGACTTTTGCTCGGGGAGAACTCCGCCCCATAGACCTGGGCCAGCTCGTTGACCATCTGAAACTGGACCGCGCCTCCGGTGGCGAGATTGATCGCGGCGACGGGGCTCGCGAAAATCCCGGCGGCGGTGATCCATTGATACTTTTCAATCACGGCGAGCGCCTTCGCTCGCCGTTCCCGGGCCAATTCTTCCGCCGCTTTTCGTTCCAGGCGGCGGGCACGCAGCAGCAGATTTCCCGCGCGCAGGGCTGGCCCTTCACGATCCAGGATTCGGGCGATTCGATCTTCCAATTCCGTGATGTTCGGCTCCTCGGGCTCATAATGGATTTCCATGGAACCGTCGGGCTGCATGACACGAACGGGAATCGGCCGGGGTGCCGCCGCGACGGCCACCAGGTCTTCCGGCACGACCGTCCCATGCAGCCGTTCGCGCAGCTTGGCGAGAATCGCCGCGCGGTCCTCGTCCGTGAAGCGATCCGTTTTATTGAAGACAACGATCAATCGCTTCTTCAGTTTGGCCAGTCCGAGGAGCGCATCCAGTTCGGCGCGGATGAGGTCATGATCGGCGACGAAGAGGATCAGATCCGCCGCCTCGGCGAGGTCTCGGGCCTCTCGCTCGCGGGCTTCCCCTTCTTTGCCGAACTCCGAGAGCCCCGGCGTATCGGTCAGGAGCAACGTCCCCTCGACCCCTTCAATGACCTCGGTATGAATCTCCCCCCGCTGGGTCGTCCCCATCACCGGGTGGGTGGCGCCTGCTTGACGGCCGAGCAAGGCATTGATGAGCGACGTCTTTCCCGCCGATCCGGTCCCGAAAACCACGACGCGGAATTCCCGCCGCTCCTTCTCCAACTTCAGCTCGTTCAGCGATCGCCTCAGGGCCTCTCGGGCCTTCTCGCCGGAGAGCTGATCGATCGCGGCACTCGCCCGTTCCTCTTGCCGGGCGGTTCCGGCCCAGTCTGTGTCGGAATACGAAGATTCGGGGAGAATCGGTCGATCCGTGGGCGGTCGCTTCTCGGGGCGATGCTGTTGAAGGACGATCGCGGCGATCGCCCCCAAAAGGAGCGCAGTTGCTCCTCCATAACGCAGTCGGTTCCAGTCGTCCGGCTTGATGATCCCCCAACCGAACAGGCAAACACTCAACACCATCAGGGCAATCGCGAATACCAAAAGTCCTACTGAGCGCGGCTCGGAGGATTTCATGGATTCCATCTCAAGAAGCGGAAATTCCAGGACTCGGAATCAATGGTGCACGGAAGCTATTCGCTCGACAAGGGTTGGGATTGATTCGACCGTAAACTTGATCATTGGAATCTTCGTATGAATTGGACAGGCTGGATGGAACCGACCTCGGTTGCCGAGAATCGCGAATCGCGTTCCAACGCGGATCGATTCCGAGAAGACGTCATCCACGGCAAGCCGTCGCATGGTGGCTTGCCGTGGATTCGTTAGTTTCGAGCGCGGACCGAGGCCGGTCGTAGCCTCAACGACGACGCCAGTTCCAGCCGCTCCCCGCGAACAATCCGCTCAGCATCCCGCGACGAGCCGCGGGCTGCGCCGGCTTCGCGGAGGGTTGCGGCACGTCGATGGTCGGCACTTCCCCACCTTCCTCGACCGGCGAAAGCTCGGTGTTGGCGGCATCGGACTCGCTCACCTCGTCGGCCA
Source organism: uncultured Planctomycetales bacterium (assembly GCA_937997355.1). GTDB lineage: Bacteria > Planctomycetota > Planctomycetia > Isosphaerales > Isosphaeraceae > CALKTZ01. The sequence goes on from CALKTZ010001026.1 coordinate 4,004, forward strand.
TCGCCAGGACCGGCCGATCGTCGCCATCGTCGCGGGTTCTTTGCCGCGATCGATTGCTCGTGGTCGTTCGGCCGGAATCCGGCGGGGTCAATTCCGGGCTCCCGGAACGGGGTGAGAAGGGAGACCGGCTTGCCCTCGGCGCATTGGCCGGTGGCACCCCCGGGCCTCCCCCCTGATCCGGCGCATCGGGCTGGAACGGCGGCTTCGTCCCCTCGGGGACGGCCGGCAGATCGAACGGCGACGGTCCCGGGCGATCGGCAGGGCGGTCCATGTCATTCGCGGGCTCATTCCCCGGCTCGTCCCGATCCTCGGGTTCCATGTCCGGATTCACCGGGGGAGTCTTCTTGATTTCCCGGAAGGATTTTTCCTTGTCGGGTGCCTCGGGGCTCGGGCATCCCCAACCGTCGGGGAACTTGCGCCAGCATGTGGGATGATAGCCGTAGTACTGCTGCCGGTAGAGCTTGTAAACCGAATCCTCTTGATCGCATGGGGGCCGTACCCTGCGAATGGGAGCATTCGGGAAGAGACCGCTCTGTTGACCGAAGGCGAGTTCCGGCAGGCCAACCAGCAGGGTCAGCAGGGCCAGCGTCAGCACTCGGTTTCGCCGCCTGTATTGTATCAGCATCCTTGCCTCGTCCGTCGCCGTCACTGGAATCGCCTCCGAAAGTCGCTGGGCGGAGACCCCCCAGTTGCTGTTCTACTCCTAACCTCGATCGATCGGGTCGAATTACACCATGGCTCCAGAGAAAATGGTAAAAACAGGGGCTTTACGGTAATAGCGAATCCTCGGAAATTGAGACTTATTCGTATTATCCAGGTTCTCAAGATTGTTCGACGGATCAAAAGGTTGCACGGACGGGAAAAATCGAACCGAAAGTTAGATTGAGCAACATTCTCATGTTCAGACAGCCCCTCGGGAAAATATGGAGGGGCTCGGAGTATCCACGTGATGACGTGATCTTGCCTGAGCGGAATACGAATTTCATGTGGCCGTCGATTCAGGATGGAGAGAACGGACGATGCGTATTCGCGAGACGATTCATGTGGGGCTTGGTCTTTGTTGTCTGAGCTTGGGATTGGCCTGGAGCCCCCAGGCAGTTGCGCAATCGACGAGCGGCACTTCATTTTCGGTTCAGCCCATGTTCGTGCCCATGATGACCACGAACGGGCAGACCTCGCCGGTCAATCCGTTCATCGCGCTTTCGAATCCTTTCTACAATCCCTCGATGACGGGATCATCGAATGGGTTCGGGATGACCAATCAACAGTTGGGGATGTTGATGCTGACCACCCCCGGGCGCAATGGGGGGCTCGGCTCGGGGCAGCTCAGCGGCGTGCGACCCAATCCGAATGCGCCCAAGGCCACTCCCGGACGGGGCCAGGCCATGGCCTCCGCCGATCGCGATCCTTCGCCGGTGCGACGGGCCACGCAGCCGGCGGGAGGGTCGGCATCTCGCTACTTCGGCCGATCCAGCCCGACTCAGTTGAGCATCCCGAGGGGACGCTTCAATCGTCAGACGGGGTACTATCCGTGAGGGTCGGAGCGATCTTTCGGAACTTTCTCCGGGATTCGATTAGAGGACGGGCGGCATTTTGCCGATTTTAAGCGATGTCAAGGCCATTATGCCACGGAACGGCGCGGCCCCTCGTCATTCAGGACGATCAAGGCGGGGTGAAGGCCACGACCCCTAGACCCATAATTCGGATCAAATCCCTCACGCAATGATGCCGAGGTTGGGTGAGTGGCCCAGTTGTACCGGTCACGGAGTGACCGGAGGGAGCGTTGCATGGACCGGAACGTTTTCGCCCTTCGCCGAGCTGCTTTGCTTTTCGCGTTGGCTCTCACGGCTACGACGGGCTGCCAGACGGTTCGAACTCCGGAAGAGCAGATTGCGAAAAGCAACATCACCCGCGAATTCACCAAGACGACGATGCCCGACTATGTGATCGAGCCCCCCGACCTGGTGGTGATCGAGGTGCTCGACGCCCTCCCCGGTCGGCCGATCACCGGCGAACGGCTCGTCCGGCCGGATGGCAAGGTCTCGCTCGGATTTTACGGTGACGTCTATCTCGCCGGGCTCACCATCCCCGAGGCGAAGGAAAAAGTCATCCTGCACCTTCGCAAATACATCAACGACGACATCCTCGGCCTGTATGTGGAAGACGAGAACGATCCCGACAGCAAGGGTCCCAAGGAAATCGACCCTAGGGATAGCGACCGCGTCTTCGTGGACGTCGCCGCCTACAACAGCAAATACTACTACATCCAGGGGGATGTCGCGGTGCCGGGACGGTTGCCCATCACCGGCAACGAGACCGTCCTGGACGCCATCAACTTCGCGGGAGGTCTGATCCCGACCGCGGCCCCTCAGAACATTCGGCTCGTGCGACCCGCCCCGCCGGGAGCCTGCTGCGAACAGGCCCTGCCGGTGAACCTGGCCGCGATCATCAGCGGGGGCGATCCCACGACGAACTATCAGCTCTTCCCGGGAGACCGCATCGTCGTCTATCGCGACCCGATCGTCCGGACGACGATCTTCATCGACCGGATCGCCGCCCCGTTCCAGACGGTGCTGAACACGATCCTGCAATATACCTTCACCGCCCGATCGGTCGAGTTCCTGCGGGCCGGTACGGGTGCGGGCACCGGAGGAGGAACCTCGGCGAGCAACGCGGCGGCGGCACGAGCCGCGGCCACGATTCTGCCGAACAATCCGGGAGCCCGGTAATATCCTGGATTCTGGCGGCCGCCACTCCGATCGGTCCTGCAATCGATTAGCCCATTCCGTGAGTATCGAGGCCGGCTTCTCCTTTCCCGATCGGGAACCGAGAGGCCGGCCTTCCGCGGGTTGCGGGGCTTGACCTCCCATCGCGACTCGGATTGACCACTTCCGTAGAATCGCTAGATTTCTTACTCAGTGTCACCAGCTTGCTCGCGACCGGACCGGGCCACCCAAGCCTCCCGTCGTCCCGTGCAGCACCCCCGAGGAATCAGTGTCTTGAACCCGACCGAGCCTCAAGCGCCGGCTGTTGATCCCGATCAAGACCCTCGTCGGTTTCCCTGGAAGTCGTTCCGGCGCCGGCTTCGAGCGTATCTCAAATTGACTTTCATCGTTTCTCTATTTCTTGGGATCATCTTCCATCGCCCGCTTTTCCTGCAGAATCTGAAAGCAGTCGATTCTCGGATGATTCGCTCGGCTCAACCCTCGGAAGATCTTGCCGACTGGATCCGCGACTACAATCTCGCCTCGATCCTCAATCTCAGGGGTGGATCTCCGGCGGACGCCTGGTATACCCACGAGGTCAAGACCGCGGCCGAAAACGATGTCGCCTTCTTCGACTATCCGATGCAGGCCACTCGCAGACCCCTGAGGCGCGATCTCCTGACGTTGATCGATTTTCTGCAATCTGCCCCCTATCCGCTCCTCGTACACTGCAAGCATGGAGCCGACCGGACCGGCCTGGCGGTGGCGCTCTATCGCATGGTCCGCCTCGATGAGCCTCCCGAACTGGCGATGAATGCCTTCTCGATCTTTCACGGTCACATCCCGATCGCCGGGACGGGGCGACTCCACGAGCCGCTCAACGAATACGCGAAGTGGCTCTCGGATCATCGGCTGCCCCATTCGCCCGATCGTTTCCGCAACTGGGTCAGGGACGAATATCAGTCGGACGAGCCCTCCATCGACCCTCGTCCCCTCGCGGCCGGGCCACGCGCTTTCGGACGCGAATAAACCATATCTGGGGCCGTCCGCCGAGCAAATCCACCCAGTTCCTTTGGATGCTGCATAACCACGGAACCCTTCGACATCGATCAAGGATCGACGAGCGCGGAGGCTGCAATCGTGGCGACCGTCGATCGCAGACGAACCGGGGCCGCTTTCGTACCGTCGGGGTGGAGACGGCTCGTCAGCAGGATGACAAAAGTCTCCGTGTCGGGATCGATCCAGAGGCTCGTTCCCGTGAAGCCGGTGTGACCGAAGCTCGACGGACCGAAGAGTTCCCCGCGAGGGGAGCTATGGGGAGTCTGAATATCCCACCCGAGCCCCCGGCGCTCATGAGGAGGCGTTGAGCCGGGGTCGATGAAGCGTCGCACCCCCAGGGGAGAGAAGAGTCGCCGTCCATTCGGGGCGCGCCCTTGATTC
>CALKTZ010001027.1 GCA_937997355.1 uncultured Planctomycetales bacterium
GGCCTGCGGTCCGAGCCTTCGATCCGGCTCCAGGAAACCTATCGGACGACCGGCGGGAACCTCGCCGCCGGGGACGGTTATCTGATCGTCGCGCAGGCCGACGGCCTGGTCGTCTTCTGCCAGAACAGCCGACTGATCGAGCGGTATCGCAATGAAATCGCCCTGACCCCGAAACGCGCGGCCTCCCACTATCTCCTCGCCCAGACGGCCGAGGCCCTGGGGCGCGATCCCGAGGCCCTCGAATCTTATGAGAACGCCGCGAAGCATGCCCGACCCGATGAAACGATCGACGGGATGCCGCTCGTCGAGCTGGCTCACGATCACCAGCATCGGCTCCTCCTCCGGCTCGCGCGACGTTCGAGGCAGGCGAAGACGTGGGACGAGGCGTCCCGATTCCTGGACCGGGCCATCCAGGGGGCGCGGACCGACATGGAGCGCCTGACGGCCCAGGTCCAACTCTCCGAGATTTATTCCGAGGCCGGGCAAACCCAATGGGCCATCGAGACCATGAACCGGATTCTCGCGGATGAGCGGCTACGTCCCCTCCCCGTGGAGAGCGAGGACGGGCATCGCACGATGCGGGCCGATCTCCTGGTGGCGGATCGCCTGTCGACGATTTTGAACCGCGACGGCCGATCGGCCTACAGGGCCTTTGACAAGGAAGCCAGGGACTTGCTGGCCCGCGCGAAGCGGTCGAACGACGTCCGGTTGTTCGAGGATCTCGGACATCTCTACCCGGTCGCCGAGGTGGTCCCGGAGGCTTTCTGGAATCTGGGGCGATTGCAGGAGGCCGCCGATCGCCCGGCCGAGGCCGCCCGCGCCTATCGTCGCGTGCTCGGCGAGGCCACGTCCGATTCGTGGAAGGCGCGGGCGCTCGCCAGGTTGGCGGGCGTTTATGAGGCCCAAGGTTTGCTCGTCCCCGCGCACGACTGCTACCTCCAACTCAAGGAGCGGTATCCAAGGGTCGTCTTCCAGGAAGACGGCCTGACGGGCACCGCGGCCGATTTCGCGGAAGCGGCCCTCGCGCGCCCTCCCATGAATCTGTTCGCGGCGGCGAGTCCTCGGCCGGCCGTTCATTTGCCGCTGGCGCGAGGATGGTATTCGAAGGCCGAGCCGAGGAGTCGACTTCATACGATCGCCGCCCAGGGAATTCCCCCTTCGCTCGATGCGAGCCGGCTCTTCCTGGTCAATCGCACGTTGCTTCAGCCGGTCGATCCCCGGACCGGGAAGGCGCGATGGACGGCCGACCTCGGGGCGTCGCCCGATTGGGTTGGATATCTCGCCGACAAGGTGATCGCGGCGACCCCCCAGCGGATCATCGCGCTCGACGTGAACCAGGGGACGCCGGTCTGGACCTATGAACCCGATCGCGCGATCCCGCCCCGCGCCGGCCTCGACCCGTTCGCGAAGGTGGATCCCGCCCCCGGGCCGCGAGATCAGGGGACGCCCGACGAGAATAGCCTCCACGATTTCTCGGTGGTGAAGGGGCGGATTTACTGCCTCCATGGAAATCTCAAGTTCCTGGCGATCAATGGCGAAACCGGCCAGGTGGACTGGTCATTTTCCTCGACGTCCGGTCCTCTGAATCCGAAGCTCTGGATCGGCCCGGACCGGGTCGTGATTCAGAGCCGCAAGCCCAATCAACTCCTGATCCTGGAGAACGACAACGGCCGTCCGGTCGCGCGCGTTCCACTTTCCGAATCGGAAGAGTTGAAGCGATCGCCGGTTCGCTTCGATGAGACGCACGTGGTGATCGTCCCCGATCAGCGAACCGTCAAGCTCCTCGACCTGAAGCGCGGGCAGGTCGTTTGGAGTTATCGCGAGAGCGCCAATTTCCCGGTGAATGGGCCTCCTCGCGTCCTGGGAAGCGCCGACTGCCTCCTGGCGATCCATGACGGGGGGACCCTGATTCGACTCGATCCGATCAACGGCGCGAAGAAATGGTCTCGCCTCCTGGGGACGGAAGACTTCGGCGAGCGCCCCGACTCGATCGCCCTCGACAATCAGCGATTCTATTGCGTCGAAAAGATCAACTACTAAGGGAAGCAGACCCAATCTCTCCACTCGTATTCCCTCGCCGACGGCTCGCGAATTTGGTCGAAGTACCTGAGCGGCGGACAGACGAACAACGTCGACTGGTCGATTTCCCTGTCGGACCGCTACATCATCGCATTGCCCGTCCGATCGGATCTGGGAGAAGAGGAGGCGGATCGGCTCCCCGTGGTCCTTCGATTGAGGGAATCCGGGGCGCTGGTGCAGCGTCTCCTGTTCACCTCGGCGATCTCCCAGGCCCAACTTCGCCTCGAACGCGGGGGTGTCCTGGTTTCGTCGGCCTCCGGGGTTTGGGCATTGCGAGAACGACCGCATGGAGGGACGGCGGATCGCGAGAGATCGCCCTGAGAAGGCCGCCGGATCGGCACGAACCCCCTTTCAACTCGACTCGATCGATCCTCAACCGAACAATCCAATCCCAATTTCGAGAACCAATCCACCATCCGACTCACCCGAGAACCCTCGACGCCGTCGTCGAGAGCCTTACAATTGATCGGGAGGGAATTGGATTCCCTGCTCTCAGCCTGTTCTTTGCGCGCCGCGACCATTCCGGGAGACCCTCGTGAGCGATCCAACCCAGCCGGTCACCGACTTGCCGCAAGACGACCTCGCCGCCGTCGAGCGGCTCAAGGCGGCATTCCAGACGTTGAAAGCCGAGATGGGCAAGGTCATCGTCGGGCAGCATGTGGTCCTCGAGGAGTTGCTCATCGCGATCTTCGCCCGGGGCCACTGCCTGCTCATCGGGGTTCCCGGCCTCGCCAAGACCCTGATGATCCACACCCTGGCCGATTCGCTGAACCTGGGTTTCAACCGCGTGCAGTTCACGCCGGACCTGATGCCCTCGGATATCACCGGGACCGAGGTGATTCAGGAAGATAAGGTGACCGGCCTCCGCCAGTTCAAGTTCCTGAAAGGGCCGATCTTTTCCAACATCGTGCTGGCCGACGAGGTGAACCGGACGCCTCCCAAAACCCAGGCGGCCCTGCTCGAAGCGATGCAGGAGCGCCAGGTCACCGTCGGCGGCGAGCGGCATCCCCTGCCGAATCCCTTCTTCGTGCTCGCGACCCAGAACCCGATCGAGCAGGAAGGGACCTATCCGCTCCCCGAGGCTCAGCTCGACCGATTCATGCTCAACGTGATGGTCGATTATCCTTCCGAGGAGGAGGAACTCGACATCGTCCGCCTGACGACCTCCGCGCGGACGCCGTCGGTGACGAAGGTCCTTTCGGGGGACGACATCCTCGCCTTGCAGGAGATCGTCCGGAAAGTTCCGGTCGCGGACCACGTCACGCGCTATGCGATCCGATTGGTGCGGAGCACTCGGCGAGAGAAAGGGGAAGTTCCGAACTTCGTCCGGGATTACGTCAGTTGGGGGGCCGGGCCTCGCGCGAGCCAGTACCTCGTGCTGGCCGCGAAGGCCAGGGCCGTGCTTCACGGGCACTATCACGTGTCGATCGACGACATCCGGTCCGTCGCCAACCCCGTGCTCCGGCACCGGATCATCACGAATTTCAACGCCGAGGCCGAGGGCCTGAAGCCCGACGACATCGTCGAGCGGCTCATCAAGACGATCCCGGTCGACGATCAAGAGGCCGATCAAAGTGGAAAGCTCCCAAAAATATTTAGATCCGCAAACGCTAGCTAACCTGGAAGGGCTCGATCTCCAGGCGCGCCTGGTCGTCGAGGGCTATGTCGCCGGCATGCACCCCAGCCCGTATCACGGCTTCTCGGTCGAGTTCGCCCAGCACAGGGAATATGTCCCCGGCGACGACATCCGCCACGTCGACTGGAAGGTCTGGTCGAAGACCGACAAGCTGTATCTCAAGCAATACGAGCAGGAGACCAATCTCCTCCTCTATCTGCTCCTGGATACCAGCGAGTCGATGGCGTACGCCTCGGGGTCGAATGTCTCGAAGTTGAAATATGCCCAGTTCGTCGTGGCGGCCCTCGCCTACATGGTGATCCAGCAGCAGGATTCGGTCGGCCTGGCCCTCTACGACGATGCCGTGCGGCGCTATTTGAAGCCGGCCGGCCAGCCGACTCATTTGAAGGAGCTGATCCACCTGCTCGACGTCACCCCGGCCCGCGAGAAGACCGATCTCGCCATGGTCTTCCACGACCTGGCGGAACGGTTCAAGATGCGGGGGATCGTGGCCATCTTCTCGGACATGTTCGACGACCCGGCGAAGATCCTGGCCGGCCTCAAGCATTTTCGCCATCGCCGTCACGAGGTGATCGTCTTCCACATCCTGGATCCCGCCGAGCTGGAATTCCCCTTCCGGGACCCGACCCTATTCAAGGGTCTGGAAGGAATCCCCGAGGTCCTGGTCGAGCCCCATGCCTTGAAGCAGGCGTATCAGGCCGAGATCGACAATTTCCGAGAAGAATTGCGGCGAGGATGCCGCGCCGCCAACATCGACTACGTGCCCCTGCGGACCGATCAGAGCCTCGATATCCCACTCTCCAGCTATCTCGCATCCCGTTCCGCGAGGGCGAGCTGAGCCGGACGGGAGGGAAGGAGATTCAATGCCTTGGTTGCGGGATGATCCGAAGACGGAGGAGAGAATTTGACGACGATCGCTCCCGGCCTCTTCTTCGCGATTGGCTTCGCGAACGCTCCCCTGCTGTTCGGCCTGGCGGCGGCCGCCGTGCCGATCCTGATCCACCTGTTCAACAGGCGCAAGTTCCGCCAGGTGGATTGGGCCGCGATGCGCTTCCTGCTCGCGGCGATGCGCAAGAACGCGCGGCGGATTCGCATCGAGCAATGGCTCCTGCTGCTGGTCCGCATGCTCGTGGTGGTCGCGGTCGTCCTGGCGATGGCCAAGCCTTATCTCGAAAGCTTCGGCAACGTCATCTCGGGGAGGCGGACGCATCGGGTCCTCGTGATCGACGGCTCCCTCAGCATGGGATACAGCTCCGGG
>CALKTZ010001028.1 GCA_937997355.1 uncultured Planctomycetales bacterium
CTTGATGATTCGTTCCAGAAACCAGGCCAATTTCTGGGCTTCGAGCAGCGTGCAATCGATCCCGAGCACCGAGTAGCGTCGCACCATTTCGGCAATCAGGGCGCGTGCCGGAGTCAATTTCTCCAAACCTTGACTTTTGGCAATGTTCTGGTATTTCGCGGTCGGCTCGAAAATCACGATATCCACGTCAGTCAGGTCGCCGAGAGCCTCCTCGATCAATGGCCGGACGTCCGACCAATCCAGGCCGCCGTTTCCGCAGCCCAGCGGCGGAATCGCGATGGATTGAATTTGTTTCTCCAGGATCACCTGCCTGAGCGAGACCAACCCTGATCGTATCCATTCCAGTTTTGTTGGCCGTCGCCATTGTTGCTTGGTCGGGAAATTAATGATCCAGCGAGGACCTCGAAACTCATCGTTCGTCGTGACGAACATGCGGCCGGTCTCGACTTCCCCTCGTTTGCAGGCCGACGCATACGCCTTGAAGTTGTCAGGGAACCGCTCCTTGAACATCAAGGCAATCCCTTTGCCCATCACGCCGATCGTATTGACGGTGTTGACGACGGCCTGGACATCGGCTTCCAGCAAATTGCCCTGCGTGAAGCGAATCATCTCAAAAATACCACCCGGGGATTGCCTTGATCTTGACCGATAACCCGCGCGAATGCACCTCGTTCTCAATTCGTTGTTTCACTGTTCCATCATAGCATGTGATGCCGAGCAGGCCCTCGATCGGCACGTGTTTGTAAGCGAGCGATTCCGCCTGATATCGCCCCACTTTACCCGGATCGTCGGGGACCCTTTGGAAATCCCGCCTGCGGAGCAAGTCCCAATCGATCCTGTTCAGATCGGACATATCCTCAAAGTATTCGCTTTCCTGAAGATACGCATGACTGTTGGTGAAAACAAAACGTATGCCGATCTCCTGAAGCCTGTACAACGAGGAGACCAGAATTGCGATCTCGTGATTGGGCCGCTTGATCACGTTGTGATAGCCCGTCTTGATGTTCAGCAACATGATCGACCAAGGCGTGAAATAGAATGGCACATAATCGCCGAGAGTCCCGCCCGGCCCGTGAGGGACACTTCGCGTTGCGCGCCGTCGGATCAAATCCGGCATCCCGATCGGCACGAAATTCGGATCCGCCGGGGAATCGTGCTGGCAATGGAGTCCATGATCGAGGATCCAGGGCAGATTGTTGATATGCGTTATACGAAAGATATAGGCCGACTCCGGGCCAATTGCCGCCATGGTGATCAGCTCCTACCGGACTGGGCACCTCGTCTGACGGATGACCGGATCGTGCCGATGACCATGATAACATCTCGCAACAATCCTTTCGAGAAAACCGACCTTTGGAAACGCACATCTCCCTGGAAAACCGCCGGCATCCATTGTTCGTTTTCGGCCTTGGCTTTACGATGAATGAACGGGACGGGACGGGGAGCGGGGTTCGGCCGGGCGGGCGGACGGGGAGAGGCGCGATGCGGAATCGACGGGCGGGATCTGGGGCGGGGTTGGCCGGGAAATCGTTCGCGACCCTCGGCCTGGCGTTGGCGATCCTGGGCATGGCCCTGGCCACGACGCGCGAGGAGGTTTGGGGACAGGCCGCGCCCACCACGACCAACAAGAACAAGGCCGCCAGGCCCAACCGAAACCGCGTCCGCCGCCAGAACCCGGCGGGGGCCCCCATCCCGAACAAGGATCAGCCCAAGAAAGCCGAAGATCCCCTCGCCAAGCCCGCGCAGGCGCTGAACAAGGGAGAAGCGGCCCCGGGCAAGTTTCATTACACGCTCAAGATCCGCTCGTTCGACGAGATCACGCCACTCGCCGCTTCATAGTATCCCCCGAATCCTACAAGCTCGTCGGCGCCGGTCATCCTGCTCATCCACGAATTCGGCCGATCCCGCAAGGATTTCGACGACGCCATCGGCGAGCTGAAGGGGGAAGGGCTGGCCGAACATCTCCAGAATCAAGGCTACGCCGTGCTGAGCGTCGACCTTCGCGGCCAGGGGCAGAACGCGCGCCGCGCCCTCTCCGCGAATGACCGGGAGCTGATGGTCCAGGATCTCCAGGCCGCCTATCAGTTCCTCGTCGACCGCCACAACCGGGGGGAGTTGAATCTCTCCAAGCTCGCGGTGCTCGGCATGGGGGAGGGGGCCAATCTGGTCGCGGCCTGGGCGTTCCAACCTGGCGCGGCGATGACCGTCGACGAACGCCCCGGCGATATCAACGCCATGATCCTGATCTCCCCCAATGCCAACGGCCACGGGTACCGCCTCGACCACCTGCTCGACTCCCTCGCCTCGCGATTCCCCCTGCTCCTGATGGCCGGCGAGAAGGATCGGGGCTCGAACGACGCGGCCAAGGCCGCCGCCCGCCCCCTGGCGCGTTCCCGGCTCAACAAGGTCGAGCTTTATCCCTCCGCGCTCCGCGGCTACACCCTGCTCCGGCTCGAACCCAAGGTGACCGGCGACCTCATCCGATTCCTCGACGGGACCATCAAGAATCGCAACGCCGACTACGAGCCCCGCTACAACCTCACCCCCATCATGTATTTCGATATCCAGACCTACAAGAACCGCGCCCGAACGGCCGATACCGCCAAGGCCAGGGATGTCCCCAAGGCCGAAGAAAAAGCCCAACCCAAGGCCGAGGAAAAGGCCAAGGATGTTCCCAAGGCCAAGGCGAACGATGACCAGAAGGCCGAGGAAAAGGCCAAGGATCAATGAGCCAACCCCTCGCGTCACCGCCGGATTCCGCCCCCCCAGGATCTGGGACCATTGACCCCTCGGATCGATCATCTACAATTGTCATAGATGGAATCCGGAGGTTCGAGGATCACGACGAACGGATCGGTCGGGAGGCCCGTCGATGACAATACTCTCGGAGGATCCCACGATCCTCGCAGGGGGCCTGGTGGCGCTGGGGGTGTGTTTCCTGGTGGCGCTCAAGGCCACGCAGCAAGGGAAGTACCTGGTCTACGCGGGGGGCACGTTCGGCCTGGCCCTGGTGTTCCTGGCGATCGAGTGGTTCTGGGTGACGGACAACGAGCGGATCGAGCAGGTGGTCTACGCGCTGAGATCGGCCGTGGCGAGGACGGACGTCGACGGCGTGCTCGAACACCTGGCGCCGAACGTCCAGTATCAGCAGGGGGGGAGCCTGATCTCGCCGGAGTTGACGCGATCGGTGATCCAGAATTCCCTGGCCAATGCCTCGTTCGACCTCGTGCGGGTCAGCCAGTTGCGGACGAATGTCGGCAAGCAGTCCCGTCGGGGGACGGCCGAGTTCCGGGTCTTCGCGAAGGGGCGTGTGGAGTCCTCGGTGGGGGCGCTGAACATCGGCACGGCCGATAGCGAGTGGTCGCTCAGCTTTCAGGAAGTGGAGCCGCACGTCTGGAAGGTGAGCCGGATCACGCCGGTTTCGGTCCCCAATGGCGTGCTGACCCGCGAGCGGATGGTGATGCCGAGCCGCTCCGATTTCCAGGAACGGGTTTCGAAGGGATTCCGGCCGCGCTGAAGCGAGGCGTGGCCGAGGTTACAAGCCGGCGTGCCGCTCACGCCTCAGTATTTCGGCACATACTGCATGCGCTCGGTGTATTTGGGGCTCCGGTGCCATTCGGAGAACCGGACGCTGAGCCCGCGATCGAGGACGTCCTTCGCGAGGTCGGCCCAGGGGGTCTTGGGATGGTCGGCGATGACTTTCTCCAGGAGCCGTCGGGCCTCGGCGTACTTCTTGGCGGTTTCGTTCGGCGGGGCGAGCGGGGTTTTGGAGTGGTCCACGACCCAGAAGACGTCGATCCCCGGGGCGGGGGGCTTGGCGGGGCTGGGGGGGGAATTCACGACGGACGCCATCAGGGCCTGATATTCGTAGGCCTTCACCTGGAAGGCGACCGTCGAGGCGTGCATGAGCTGATAGTGCGCGCGCCATCGGCGTTCGGTCTCGCGCTCGCCGACCTTGGCGAGCTGTTCGAGCCTGGCCTGGATGTTGAAGAGTATCTGGAGCCGTTCGGCGGCCTTCTCCCCTTCCTGGGCGGCGGCCTGGACGAGCGGCTGAGGCTCGATGGGGAACTCGCGGCGATACCGGAAATTTCGCGTCTCGCTGACAATCTCATAAAGCTCCCGACGCAACGGCGAGCGATTCCGATGCTCCACGTAGGCCATCCGGTTTTCGTATTCGGGCATGTATTCCTTGAGCTGGGCGATCGAGTAGGCCTGCTCGCGCTGGCGGACCCGCATGAATTCCTCGCTCGGCAGAAGGAAGTAGAGCCCCCCGGACTCCTTGGTGAGCCGGGCGAGCTCGAAGGGGGCGAATCCCGAGGGCTGCTCGTCCCAGCGGTCGTAGAGACCATCCCACTGATACATCTCGATATCGGCCGATTCGGGGCCGCGGCGGATCACCGGGTAATAGGTGTCTCCGGTGGTCTGGTCGACATATCGATGGTGGGCGAACGGGAAGCCGAACAGGGACTGACGGCCGACGACATAGAGCGGCACGTGGCGAGATTTGAGGGCCTGCCGCGCCTCCTCGATGTTCGCCCCGTCGTCTCCCGATTCGTCGGTGACCAGCACCAGCAGGAGCTTGCGTTCCTTGGTGATGAGGTTCGAGAACTGGTCGACGACGAACTTGATCGCCTGCATCGTGTTCTCGATGCCGGTCACGTCGATGTTGAGCCTCTGGATGGCCTTGCTGACGAGCTTGACGTCGGGGGTCGGCTTCGTGAGGATCGGGTCGATCTTCTCGCCGAAGCCGACGATCACGTGCGAGAGCGCCGGGAGGGCCTTCTTGTTGGCCGCCGCCTGGTCGACGCCCAGCTTCAGCTCGGTGGTGACCCGGTCGAACTTCTCGAGGATCACCTTCTGGTCGTCCTTCATGCTGGTCGACTCGTCGAACAGCCAGATGACCGTCAGCTTGTGGAGCTTGAGGTGGCGGAGGATCTCGCGGGTGAGCTGGTTGAGCGCGTCGCCGATCTCC
>CALKTZ010001029.1 GCA_937997355.1 uncultured Planctomycetales bacterium
TGCTTCGGAGAGCCCCGACCCTGGGTCCGCGATCCGGGGTTGATACCAGTCGTTCGCCGGCAGGCGTCGAGGGGTAATCGCCGCGATCGCGAAACCGTCGGCTCCCGAACTGATGGTCCCCCCCCGGAATTCGAGGCCGACCGTTTCGCCCGACCGCGCCCCGAGCGGGAAGAGTTCCTCGGCCATGGGGATGGAGCCGATCGAGAGCCGATAGACGGGCCGCCCCCCACCCTGATAGCGCGAATCCGAGATTTCGATGATGTAGTCGCCGTCGTCGGGGAGTGTCGCCGAGAGGCGGCAGTCGGTGAGGAGCCCGGGAGACTCATCCGCGGCCGCGATGAAGGTTCGAGCCGAATTGGCCCGGGTCAGGCGGAGGGTTGGATCGACCCCCGAACCGATCCGCGCGCACTGGGCGTCCAGGACGATCTTCTGCCCTTTCTTCCCAGCGAATCGGAAATAATCGACATCATTCCCCTGGGCGGTCCCTTCGACGACGACCGGCAACGCCGGGAGTTGCTGGGCGGTTTCGAAGGTGCTGTTGTCTTCCTTTTCCGCGAATTGAGGAAGCTGCCCGATGGCGAACAGGAACGGATTCGAGATGCCGTCATCCGTCTGGATGCGGACGGGATAGACGCCGATCGCGAGGTCGCCGGGCACCTTGATTTCGGGGGTCCAATGCGCGGCATCGCTCCCCTTGGTGATTTCCGGCTTCGGGTTCATCGTGAACGGGAAGGGGGCGATGAGCCGGGGATTGCCGCTCAGGTTGGCCCCGTTGATCCGGATCTGCGTGGCCTCGCCGCGTCGGACGCCGAAGGGCATGATCTCGGTGATCTGAGGCGGCGCCCCGAAACCGATCGTGGTCAGGGGGAGGACGAGAAGGGAGCCTGCCACCGGAAATTTCCAGGTCATGGGTGGATTTCCTTCATCGACTCGGCTCTTCGGTTGCTCGAAGTTGGCCGGATTCCGGGGATGCCGAATGAGTAGGCTGTTCGGACCCGGGCCGGGGAGTCATCGACGATTGGGGGGTTGGATGATCGGTGTGCGGGGAGTTCCGGCATGTTCAATCGTTGTCCAACGTCGCATCCAGACGGGCAATTGTCAAGCTGCCGGGCGATTGGGTTCGTTCGTGAAAATCGATCGGCTCCCGATTTGGGTTCGTTCGGCGCAGGAGGCTCGGTACAAATTGGGTTCGTTCGGCGCATAGAATATGGCGATTCGCGGCACCGATTGGGTTTGTTCGGCGCAAACTGCTTGATACCGATCTCATGAATTTGGGTTCGTTCGGCGCGGTTGGAATTTCAAGATTTTCGATCGCCCTTCAAAAGCACAACCGCCTCGCCGACCAGCACTTAGACTGAACCGGCGAGGCAGATGACGTCCACAAGCAACTTGAAAATCGGAGTGATCAGCGATCAAGGATTCTTCGTGAACGAGAGTCCCGGATCGTTGGGTTTGGCCCCCGGGACCTTGAAATTGAAATGGGTCTCGTCCTGCCAGGTCACGTTCCCAACGAGGGCCGGCCCCTGATTCTGGGCCAGAGTAAGGATGTTGCGGCCGAAGGTCGTGCTCCCTTCGAGCTTCTGCTGTTCCTTCCCTTCATGGCTGATGGTCCAGGAGAATCGATCTCCGCCGAGGAAGGCCAGGATGATGCTGGTATCCGGATCGGGCGTGGCGGTCCAGGAACCGACCAGCCGCCCCTCCTTGCCAGGCGCGACGAGTGGCGGCGGCAAAGCAGCAGCCCCCGCCGCATCCTTCGGCTGGATGCCCGGAGCCGGAGGATTGCCCGGGGCCGCCGGCGGATTCTGGCCGTTGTTGTTCGGCTGAAGCTGCTGAAGGATCTGCGCCGAGAGCTTGTCATTGGGTTGAAGTACCACGACCTGGCGAAGTTGCTGCGCCGCGGCCTCGGCATGATCCTGGGTCAGATAGTGATAGGCCAGCAAGAAACGGGCCGGGGCCGACTTCGGATTCTGTCCGATGTAACCTTCGAGCTTCCGCAACTGATTCGTGTATTCGGAGGCATTCGGATAGAGCCCGATCATCGTGGCCCAATCCCAACCCGGACCAACCGCGAGGACCGAATACAACGTGGTCGCCGCCTCGTTATACCGCCCCAGCGCGAACAGACTCAAAGCCCGGAACTCGTGGACGGCAGCGTCATTGGGCATGTCGCGAATCGCCAGATCGGCGAAGTCGAGCGCCTTGGTGTAATTGCCCGCCTTGAAAGCATCCTGAGCCTGGTCGAGATTGGAAATCACCGCCTCGCTGGGGGCGGGTTGGGCCGCCGCTGCCTGAGTGTCGATCGGCTGCGAATAGTCGTAGACAATCGGCTGCTCGATTACGACCGTTGAAACGTAGGGGTTGTAATAGCTGGAATAGCCCCAGTTGTAGAGCGATGAGCCATACATCCATGGGGAAAGTCCCCAGCCACCCTAGCCCATTCCGCCCCAACCAAGTCCG
>CALKTZ010001030.1 GCA_937997355.1 uncultured Planctomycetales bacterium
ACGGTCGTCGCGAGCGTCGAGCCCTTGAAAGTTCCGCACAATCAGTATGAGCCGGCCCACCTGGGGCAGAATCTCGACGCCGGTCGCAAGCAGGTCGTGACAGTTGCCGCGGACGAACTGGTCGGACCTCCCGCGAACCTGAAGGCCGCCGAGCAAATCGAGCCGGCCGCCGATCTCTATCCGGGGCTCGCTTTCGAACTGAATCGGCTGTCGGAGGGGTTGGAACGCCACCCTGCCCCGAAGCAAGTGGCCCGGCCCGAGCCTCATCCCGCGGCGTTGTTTGAAACCAATGTCCTCGTCTACGAAGGGATTTCCCGCCTGGCGACCCGGCCGGCGAAGCCCGAATTGTCGCTCCTCGGCGATCACACCCCCAGGCGATCGGTTGTCGCGGTGAGCCTCCCGACACTCGTCGACACCCTGACCGGCCTGGAAGCGTCGGTCGAAACGTCCATCCGCGATCTGGCCATCCGGGTGGAACAGACCGGACGCGCCGCCTGGGCCTCGGCCCGTACCGCGGTCGATCGACTGTGGCAGGAGCATCAGGACGCCTTGACGTTCGCGTCCATCGCGGAGGAAGCGAAGCCGACGCTGGCCGATTTCCCCGACAATGTGTTCGAGGAAACCGCACTCCAGGTTGCACTGGCCGACATCCCGGCCGAGGTCTTCGCCGAGGCCGCGCCCCAGACCGCGCTGGTCGACTTTCCGGATGATGTGTTCGCCCGGGATTCGGCCCCGGTGACCGTGGCGCGGGTCGAACCACAACAGCCCGCGGCACAGGCCCCGGTCGTGGTTGCCCAGGCCGAACGGCCCGAGACGCTCTCGAACCTGCCCGACGATGTCTTCGCGCCGGCCGGACCCCCCGTCGTTCCCGACGTGGTCGCGGCGGTGAAGGCTCCGGAAATTACTCCACCAACGTCGATCATCGACGCGGCCCCCCTGCCCGAGCCCGCCCAGGCTGAAGGCGATTCGAGCATTGCCGCGAAGCCGGCCGCCCCTCCGATCGAGGCTGCCGATGCGGGAATCGCGACGGCCCCCGTGCCGCCTGGCGACGCTGCGGAGCCCGCACGACTCACCAGGGCCGTGAGCCTGACGCGCGATGCCGCGATCGCCTGGATGAAGCTCCTCTCCGGCCCCGCGGTCGTGACGCTGACCCGTTGAATTATGCCGGTTTCAACGATTCCAGGGATTTGAAATCTTGGATCGATTCGACGAATTGAAGGGATTCTCCCGGCAGCGGATCGCGTCGAAACGGTCACGCAATCATTAATTGAAAGGGGGGATGTCTCACCTGGAAGAGACCTCCCCCCGATTCTCCGCGCCGTTGTTCGTTCGATTCAATTCAATTGCGAGCTGACGTGCGGGGCGAGCGGCGGGGCCTCGGCGTCCGGCCGGGGATCGTTGATTCCGAGCGGCTCGGAATTGGGGAGGAGTCCGCCCGGGAATCCTTCATCGATGAGGAGCCGACGGTAGCCGAGCGAGACCGCGACCTTGAGCACCTCGCGGTAGGTCGGGAACGGCTTGCCCGACCGCTCCTTGAAGCGCTGCATGGCCGTCATGAATTCCAGCTCTTCCTCGGTGTACTGCTTCTCGAAGGTGGTGGGATCGATTCTCTTTCGGCGTTCCTTCTTTTCGCGTCGTTCGACCATTTTTTTTTCGACACCGGGCGCGTTGACCGGGACCTTGGGGCGGTTCCTGCGATCGGCGCCATCCCGGCGCTCGTGAAAAACCGAGTCACCGGGAAAAGCGGAAAAATCGAATTCCGGTGACTTCGCCTTCGTCTTATCGATATCGTCGCTCATGGGTCACGATCTCGGAATCACTGGATCTGTTTCGGAGGTTGGTTCCGAATCCTTGTCTTGGGATCCTCGATACCGCGTGCGACGATTGAGAGGCCTCGAAACCGACCGTTGCCGCGTGCCGATCGTCAATCGCCGGATACTGAAAACCCAAGGCACAAAGAAGGTTTAGATACAATCAATCCGTAGGATGCGTTGATCTCGCCGTCAAATTCCGGTTGCTCGAATTGGGCGCCTCGCGAGGGGATCGATTCGGAGATCGCCGATTTGTCCGCTTCCATTTTTCCGTGTGGCATAATGGTAGCAGGCGAGACGGAGCGAACCTCCTTCGAAACCTTGGCCATTTTTCGAAAAGAACGGTCACCGAGGATTTGGCGAGACGCGGATCAAGCAGACGACGCTCGTGGCTTCGCGGATCTGGATGCAAGCAGAGATCGGCCCCATCGCGGAACCTCCTCCCCGAATTCTCGGGAGGATTTCGGCTCGAGCCGGCCCTGGAGTCCGATCGAAAACCGGAGATCACCTCCTTTACTTGGCACCGACACGCGAATCGACACCCGATCCCTTCGACTTGTTCGAGAGCGACCTGTTCCGTAATCTGATTGAAGGGGAACATCTCGCATCGAAAGCTGGTACTGAAGCCGATTTTCCCTTCCGCTTCTCCTGGAGAGCATGGAACATGATCCCAACCGCGCGACTGTGGAGAGGCGCCGGTATCGCGATGCTTGGCGGCGTCCTGCTGCCCGGCATCTCGGCCCGCGCAGCCGATGCCCCACCTCTGTCCAAGCAGTTGACCGAACTGGGCAATCAGGCGAAAGCCCAGGGGGCCAATGCCTTGGCCCGGAAATTCTATCAGAAGGCGATTCAACTCGATCCCGCCGACGCGACGGCCGCGCGGGGACTCGAGCAGATCAATAAATTGAACGAAGCCGTGCAGCGGGTCGCCTTCCAAGATCCGGCGCCCCCGGCACCTGCTCCGGCGAGCGACCTGAACGAGCCGGAAACTCCCCCCGCCCCGGGGACGTCGCCGACTGTCGACGCCAAGGCGACCCTGGAGCAGACGGAAGCCGCCGAGAACCTCGCCCGCGAGCGATTGAGCAAGGAAGTGACCGACCG
>CALKTZ010001031.1 GCA_937997355.1 uncultured Planctomycetales bacterium
GTGGTCATCGACTCACGCTCCGACCTCTCGCCCATCCTTGAGGCGGGGGGGATCGGTCCGGATGGTTCTCCAATTCAGCCCCCCGGACAGGGATCGGAGCGCGATCGCGGATTTCTTCCAGCCGGGAATCGAGACACGTTCGCCCAGGACGTTGTAGTCGCGCCTCACGATCTCGTCGAGCAAGCTCCGGTAAATGCCCACGATCGTCCGGAGGACCGGGCGCCCCACGGCATCGACCAGCGGGATCAGCCCGTTCGCCTGCTCGTAGTAGGAATAGGCCCGCTCCCCCTGGAACGCCAGCAGCGCCCGGACGCGATCGCTGGGGCGATCCGCCGAAAGCTCCTCGGGGGTGACTTCGAATCGCTCCAGGTCTTCACGCGGGAGATAGACTCGGCCGTTCTGGGCGTCCTCGCGAACATCGCGCATGATGTTCGTGAGCTGGAGCGCGATCCCGCAGGAGATCGCCAGTTGCTCGGCCTTGCCGTTCTCGGAACGATATCCCCAGATGTGAATGCAGCTCAATCCGACCACCGACGCGACATGATAGCAATAATCGAACAGTTGATCGAACGTGTCGAACCGTCTCGGGACGATGTCCATCGAGACCCCCTCGATCACATCGTGAAGCAGCGACCGAGGAATCTTGTAGCGGGCCATGGTGTCGGCCAAGGCGGGGAGCCCCGGCCAGGCCCCGGGGCGGCCGTCGAGCACGCCGTCGAGCTCGGATCGCCAGGCATTCAGGGCCAGGCTCTTCCGGCCGGCCTCGCCGGGCTCGTCGGCGAGGTCGTCGGTATGTCGCATGAAGGCATAGAGGGCGCACATCGAGCGGCGACGGCCCGGCGGCAGCAGCAGGAAGGAATAATAGAAATTCCGTGCCTCCCGCTTCGCCAGGCGACAGCAGTAACGATAGCTCTCTCGAAGTTCGGCCCGGCTCAGCATGGGGGTTGAACCCCCGACTTCGCCTTCGACGCCAGGCCCCCGGGAACCGTCGACGGGGTGCCGGGTTTGCCGAGGGTGGACGTCTTCAACCGGCTCCAGGCCATCGCCGAGACGGCCCGCAACAGCAGGGCGAGCTTGGTCCGTTTTGCAAGGGCCGGGCGGGAGGTCAAAACGTCGTAGCCGCGCCGCTCGATCCGGTCGAGGATCGCCAGGCCGCCTCGCGAGAAGAGGTCCACGTCGACGGCCAACTCGCCGGGGATTCTCGCCACGAGCGGACGCCCGTCGTCGAAGAGTCGGCGGGTCCGATCGACCTCGAACCTCATCAGGGAGGCGAACCGAGGGGTGAATCTCAAATTCTGAAGATCGTCGCGGGAATAGCCGAATCGATCTCTATCCTCGCGAGGCAAGTAGATCCGACCGATCGCCAGGTCGCGCGCGACGTCCTGCCAGAAGTTGGCGAACTGGAGGGCCGTGCAGGTGCAGTCGGAGAGGCGGGCGTTGGACTCGTCGAAGGCCCCCGCGATGTGCAGCACCAGATGGCCGACCGGATTGGCCGATCGGGTGCAGTAGTCGAGAAGCTGGGGATACGTCTCGTATTCGGTGACGACCTGGTCTTGCTCGAAGGCCGAGATCAGGGCTTCGAAGGGCTCGATCGGGATTCGATATTGCTCGACCGTATCGGCGAGGGCCATCATGACCGGGTGGCGGGCCTGTCCCTTGTCGAAGAGGGCGCGAAGCTCGCCGCGCCACCAGGCGAGCAACTCGCGGGATCGTGCGGGATCGCCGACTTCGTCGCCGAGGTCGTCGGACCATCGGCAGAAGGAATAGATGCTCTGGAAGGCCGCCCGGTGATGCTTCGGGGTCATCCAGCTGACGACGCTGAAGTTCTCGTAGTGCGTGGCCGTGAGTTGGGCGCAGTAGGCGAGGGCCTCATCGCGCGTGACGCGAGACGGGGCGTCGGGTCCATATCGGCTCAAGTCGTCTGCGAAGGGCATCCGGTTCAACCAATCGCCATTTCGGAGGGTGGCGGGGGGCGTTTTCGACAAGGAATGATTTTATCGGGGGCGGGCGGACCGTGCCAGCGGAGGGGCCTCGGACGTTGACCTGACGAGCCCCGGCGAGGACAATCAACCGGCAAAACGCGTCAACTCTACCGCGGCGATTCCCTGGAGAACGGACCGGTGTACCGGCCGGTCTCGGGTCGCCGAAGTGGTCTGAATTCACTCAAGCCGGTCGAGAACCTCACGATGAGCAGAGCCAAGTATCCCTTGATGGCTTCCCTGGCCATCTTCCTCGG
>CALKTZ010001032.1 GCA_937997355.1 uncultured Planctomycetales bacterium
CTCGCGGCCCGCGTCCTTCGAAGAGTCCTTGTTCGCCCGCAGCTCGGCCGCGAGCTTCCGGTAACGCTCGGCCTCCTCGGGCCTGTCGAGCAGCTTGTAGGCCAGGCTCAGGTTCTGATGGGCCTCGACGGAATCGGCGGCAAGCTCGACGGCCCGGGTCAGGAACGTCACGGCGTCCTCAGGGCGTCGCCGGGTGATCGCCAGTTGGCCGAGGTCGAGCCAGGCGTCGGGCAGATTGGGGTTGCGCTCGATGGCCAATCGCCAGTAATGCTCGGCCTCGTCGGATCTCCCCTCCTGCTGATAGGTGGTGCCGAGGAGTTCCGTCAAACCGGCATCCGGGGTGTCGGTCAGCCCCCTGTTGAGAGACTCCCGCGCCTCGGCGAATTTCCCCTGGGCGAGCAAATCGATCGCCAGGTGATTCCAGAAGAGGGTCGCCGGCAGGGGCATCTTCTTCAATTCCGGGTCGCTCTCCAGCACCTTGAGAAAGGCCGAGGCGGCCTCGGGATAGTGGCGATCGACATGGTGGGCGATGCCGGAAAGGGTGCGTCCGGCGATCTCCTCCCCCGGGATCGCCATCAGCCGGTCGGCGATCTCCGGAATCCTGGAATAACGCTTCAGGCCCATCAAGACGGCCGCCAGCCGCTTGAGCGCCAAAGCATCGTCCGGCTTTCGCGCGAGCAATTCCCCGTAGAGATCGATGGCGCGCGTCGGCTGCTGCATCCGCAACAGTCCGTAGGCGCGGTCATGAAGGTCGTCGATGCCGAGCGGCCCGGCATGCGCATAATGATTCTCGGCCCTCGGGAGTTGTCCCAGGCGGTTCGCGCACCGAGCCGCCATGAGGGACGCGCGCGGGTCGCCGGGCCATCGCTTGAGATAGGTCTCGGCGGCGACCAGCGCGGCGCGATAGTCGCGGCGGTCGTATGAACGTCCGGCCGAGCCGATGGGGTCGAACCGGAGCGATTGCCAGATGAGCAGAGCGGGAAGGATGCCCAGAAGCGTGACGAGGAGAATCGCCTTGAGCACGCGACCACGAACGGGATGAGCGGAATGGATCGCGCGGGCTGAACGAACGGACTTGAAGGGCGAGGTCTCGCTCATAAATTTGAATCTTGGTCGAGGCCGAAGGGGCCGTCAAGTGGAGCGACGCCCGCCCCCCCGGTTCGCGGAGGGACGGACGTCGACGACGATCACCGGCGATTCCGGAGGGATACGATCAACCAGCCCCTCGATCAGAACGCATCCGCGCTCACCACCTCGCCGCCGGCGACCGTGGCGATGGCATACCAGGGGACGAAGTTGACGGTGTTCTTCACGAACCGGACCGTGCCGTCCATGAAGAGGACGTTCACGCCGCCGGGATGGTACGAGCTGGCGGCGACCATCGTCTGAGTGGCGCCGGCGTAGTCCTGGTTGCTGGAGGTACCGGGATAGCTGGTGACCCCCGTGTAATAGCAGGATCGCCGATTGGGAGTCTGTGTGTGCGAGTAGAGGTTGTGCCCGCCCGAGAGGGCGAATTCCCCCTTCCACCAGTATTCGTGAACCCCCGGGCTATTCTGGCAGAACTGGGCCGCCAGCCAGTCGGGATTCGGCTGCCCCGCGAACTGGGTGGCCGACGGGCCGTCGTAGACCATCCCCAGGCCATCGACTTCGGTACCTTCACGGCTCTGGACCGACTCGCTCATGATCGCCGTGTTGCTCGTCCCGTCGGAGAAACTGCCGATCGTGATCGTGGAATTGGCGCATTGGGCGTTGTTCAGCATCGTGCCGTCGGTGGCACCCGGGGAGTAGGAAGGGCCATTGACCTTCCCGCCGTTGTAGAATCGGCTCGTGCCGACATTCCAATAGTAGTCGGTCGTGTTCAGAAGCTTGCGGGCTCCATTGATGAAGAACGTGTTATTGCCACCGTTGTGCGAGTCGGACGGGCAGAGGAACGCCGAGACATAGGTGATGTTCGCGGTGGCATTGGATCGGCCCCATTCGCCGGCCCAAACGTCCTGGTCCATGGGGGGATCATTCCAGGCATTCGTGATCGAACCGCGCACCCCATAGTTGTAGTTGATCGAGTTGCTGACGTTCGTCTGCTCCAGGAAGGGGAGGATCCGGCAGAGGACCCCCTGATCCTGATAAGTCTGATTCACGGCGCCGATGGTGGCCGAGGGGGGGATGGCCAGATTGGCATCCACGTAGTTGTGAACGCCCAGGCCGATCTGCTTCATGTTGTTGACGCATTGGATCCGACGGGCCGCCTCGCGTGCCGACTGGACGGCGGGCAAGAGCAGCGCGATCAGGACCGCAATGATGGCAATGACCACCAGGAGTTCGATGAGAGTGAACCCCCGGAGGCGACGCATTTGGTTCATGATTGACACATCCATTCTGATCGGGATCGTAAGAAACTGTCGAAATGAGGCCATCAAGCTACTGATGAATGGACAGACGTCGATGAATTGAACGTCGATCCGTCAACCTGCCGGACGTCTCGGCGGGGTGGCGGTATGGATCGTTATTGTGCTTTCTTGGCGGCTTTCTCCGCGGCGGCCGCCTTCTTCTCCTCGTCCGCCTTGCGCTTGGCTTCGGCTTTCTTCTCGATTGGGGAGATTCT
>CALKTZ010001033.1 GCA_937997355.1 uncultured Planctomycetales bacterium
CTTTGGTCGGAAAGGTTTTGAATTATGCTTTTAATCTTGGTCCGGGCCATTTTCATTCTTGTGGTGGCAGGTCTTGGCGTGAAAATGGCCAAGATCGTCTCCGTAAATCAGCCTGGCACCGCCGCTCCGGATGTGGCCTATCCTTACCTTCTTTTCGGGGGCGTTCTGCTCTTCGCCACGGCAATCCTCCTGGCGGACTTGCTGACTCCCCGCAAACGTATCCAGACGATCTCCGCGCTCTATTTCGGCGTCATCGTTGGGATGTTTCTCAGCAATTTAATCAATGACGCCCTCTTGCCGACCATGCAGCTCTATCTCGATCCCCGAGTCCACATGTCATTCTCGGGGATACTGACCATCATGATGTGTTACGTCTGCGTCTCCACCGTCCTCCAGACCAAGGACGACTTCCGATTCATCATCCCTTACGTCGAGTTTTCCAAGGAAGTTAAGGGGGCACGTCCCCTCGTGCTCGATACCTCCGTCGTCATCGACGGTCGGATCGCCGACGTCGTTGAAACCAAGGTGATGGACCAACCCCTCGTGATCCCTCGATTCGTGCTCCAGGAACTCCAGGGGATCGCGGATAGCTCGGACAAGCTTCGCCGCAATCGCGGGCGGCGAGGGCTCGACATCCTGAACCGGCTCCAAAAGTCTCCCGGAATCGAAGTTCGCATTCACGACTCCGAGATTCCGGAACTGGCGGGCATCAAGGAAGTCGATCAATCGCTCGTCATCCTCGCCAAGCATCTCGGGGGGAAGGTCGTCACCAACGACTACAACCTGAACAAGATCGCTCGACTCCAGGGTGTCGACGTCATCAATCTGAACGACCTCGCGAACGCCATGAAGCCGATCGTCCTGCCGGGCGAGCCGCTGACGGTCAAACTCATCAAGCGAGGCGAGGAACAGGGACAAGGAATCGGCTACCTCGACGACGGCACCATGGTCGTCGCTGAACAAGGGGCCTATCACCTTGGTGAAACCACCAAGCTCACGGTGACCAGCGTTCTCCAAACGAGCGCGGGGCGGATGATCTTCGGGCGAATCGATCAGGTCCCGAGCCATGGACCGCGAAATAACAACGCAAACAACCCGCCGACGCCCACGGATGGACCGAATTCCAACAACCAGGGGCGTCATCACATGGCCTGAGTTTGCCGCTGGTTGATCGAATCGCACAAGCCAAATGGGGCACGAGTCGGAAGGCTATTTCAGCTTTCCTACCCGTGCCCTTTTCCATTACCAATTCCCGCCGCGCGAATGAGTCTTCCGATTCGATGGGCTTGGTGGAGAGGAGTGAACGGAGCGATACTTGCGCAGTGCTTCGAGCGTTCGTGCCATATCTTCCGGGATCGGGGCCGTCAATTCGATCTCTCGTTCCGTCACGGGATGACGGAAGGCTAGCATATGCGCGTGAAGAGCCTGGCGTTCGATGAGAACTTCGTCCGAGGCAATCGCGGTCTCGTCGGCGGGGACATGACCAGGGTTTCTGAGATCACCGATGGTGATTCGGCCCCTGCCGGAGTATGCCTTGTCTGCCAGGATGGGATGGCCGATGTGGGTTAAATGCACCCGAATCTGATGGGTTCGGCCGGTCTGAGGTTTGCAACGGACGTAAGCAAAGCTATCGAACCGCTCGATGACCTCGTAATAAGTCATCGCGGATTTACCCCCCTCTTCAATGGAGCGGACCGCCATCTTCTCGCGAACGGTCGGATGGAAGCCGATCGCCCGCTCGATATAGTCTCGGTCGCGTTGAGGGACCCCCGAGACGAGCGCCAGGTATTCCTTGCGGACCTCCCGGTGCTCGAATTGGAGGGCGAGCTTGCGGTGGGTGATGTCGTCCTTGGCGACGACCAGGAGGCCGGTCGTATCTCGATCCAGGCGATGAATGATTCCCGGGCGATTTTCCCCCGCCAGGGTCGAGAGTGAATCGAAATGGAACTGGATGGCGTTGACGAGCGTCCCCCGCCAGTTGCCGCGGGCCGGATGGGTCACCATGTCCGGAGGCTTGTTGACCACCGTCAGGTGCTCGTCCTCGAAGATGACCGAAATCGGGATATCCTCGGCGGGGGCCGTATCGTGCGGTAACTCGGGGAGGCGAATGCGGACGACGTCTCCCGGCCTGAGCCGATAGGAGGCCTTCACCGGGCGGTCATTCACTTGGACCGCCTCGGCTTCGATGACCTTCTGGAGTACCGTCCTCGAGTAATCCGTGAACCGAGTGGCCAGATAGGCGTCGATCCGCCTCCCATCCAATCTGGGCCTGATTTCGAACTCGATCGGCGAGTCGGGCGAAGCCGGATCTACCGGCTCTGCTGAAGGCTCGGATGGTTCCATATTTTCATTTTCGAAGCAGCCCATCTTCAATATGGCTCAACTGCCGACGTATCACATTAAGGCTTTGATGGTGCCTTGGCATCCTTGACGGCCGGCGCCGCAGGTTCGGCTGCCTTGGTTTCCGACTTCGCGGGGGGCGATGTTTTGTCCTTCGGGGCGTCGGCCGGGGCCGGCTTCGCTTCGGGAGAAGCTTTGGTGTCTACCTTAGCATCCGCCGGCTTCGAGGCGGCCGGTGGGGACGAATCGGGTGCCGGATTCG
>CALKTZ010001034.1 GCA_937997355.1 uncultured Planctomycetales bacterium
GCGAGGCGATCGGCGTCCTCTTCGAACGGTTCGTCGACAAGGGGGCCAGGGCCTGCGCGATCAGCCTGCCCCCCGACTTCGTCCCGGAGCGGGCCACCCCCAAGCGGGCCGTGACGCCGATCCGCCGCGCCATCCACAACCTCGACCTCCGGCCCGATGAGATCCAGGAAGTGCGCCGGACCGTCTTCTGGATGCTGGCCGAGTTCTGCGCCGAGTTCCGCCTGCCGTTCGACCTGATGATCGGCCCGATCCGCAATGTCTACCCGGCCGGCGTGAGCGGCGGGCGAGACCTCTTCGACCGCCGGGTCAGCCTGTACGATTATCGCGAACTTTTCAATCATTTCGCCGATGTCACCTTCCCGGTGTCCACCCTCTCGCCGGACGCTGGCGCCGAGCTGGTGGCCTACTCGTGGATCTTCCCGAACGTGATCCCGATGGGACACTGGTGGTACTCGAACGTCCCCGCCTTCATCGCGGCCGATCTCCGGGCGAGGGTTCAGGCCCTGCCGAAGACGAAGCTGGTCGGCTACTACTCCGACGCCTACAAGCTGGAATTCATCCTCCCCAAGTTTAACACCTTCCGCCGGGTGCTGGCCGAGACCCTCGCGGAAGACGCCATGAGAGGACGCGGCTGGAGCGCCGACCGGGCGATACGATTGGCAGAACTGATCCTGCTGGAGAACCCCCGCGCGATTTTCCGCGGAACCCCGCGGGAGGGGGGCTCGTCGATTTGACCGGGGCCGGAATGCGCGGCATGATTCGGGGAAGGTTTCGTCGGTTCGAACTCGTGCCGATGTTCGCCCCCGAATGATCGGCATGCACTCCCGGATTGGATCGGTCGGATCGTCGCCTGTCGGATCAGGCGGCGAATCCCACGGGCTCGCCGGGGCATAGGGATCAACGCATGCACCGCACACCACTCGATCGATTCCTGCCCGCGGTCTTCTCGCTCGGCGTCGCGATCGGCGCGAACACGGTAGGCTACGCGCAAGTCGGCCCCCCCGGATTATCGTCCGGCAGTGGCGCCGGGACCGGGACCGGCGCCTCCTCGGGAGTCCAGCGGAGCCAGAGCGGATCGGTGTCCGGTGTTGGCCCGGGATCCTCGGGGCTCGATAGCGGCGTCCCCGGCCGGTTCCCGTTCCGCCGCATCCCGCCGCGGTTCAGCGTCCCGGCTGGCCCCGGGGTCGGGGTCACCTTCCCGACCGATCCCGGCCTGATCCCTTATCTGAGGCTGGATGATTCCGGCGGCCCGACGGCCTCGAAGTCCCCGACTTTCATCACCGAGGAGATGCTGAAGAAGGCCCGCGAAATCCAAACGCCGAACGAGCGGAGCCTCGCATTCCAGTTGATCGCCAAGGGGGCCATCTACAGCAGCCAGCTCTCGCTGGCCCATCAGGCGCTCGAAGAGGCGGCCGTCAACGCGGTCCAGGAGCCGACCCCCCTGACGCACGACCTTCGCATCATGGGGGTGATCAACACCTTCACCCTCCTCACCGAAGCGGTGCTCCGCGAGGGGAAGACGGCCGCCCTGAATGTGCTGCCCCCCGGGACGAACCCGGAGCCGCTCCCCAGGAAGCTGGACGCCATCTCCGCGATCCGCCTGGGCCGGCTCGAATGGAAGCGTGCCGCCTATCTCGCGCAGATGATCCATAACGCGACCCACCGCACCGAGGCGCTCTATCGCCTCGTCGATAATCAGGCGGCGGCGAGCATCATCATCGGCTCCGAATACGGGAATCCGGATTCGAGCCCGAGCACCATCGACGAGGTACGTCCCGCCCCCGCGGGCGACCCGGATGTCTACCGGAAGCTGGCCGATGAGATCCTGGTCGACGCCATGGAGATCTCCCACCAGATCGAACGCCCCATCTGGAAAGGGAAGGCGCTCGTCCGAATCTCCGTCGGCGCGGCCGACGCCCTGCTGTTCGAACGAGGCCTCGCCGTGGCCCGCACGATCGACGACCCCGAGTATCGGACCGAGGCCCTGCTCTTCATCGCCGAGTCGCAGTGCCGCTACGCCGATGCTTCCAAGCGGACCGAAGTCGGCCAGCAGGCGACTCTGGTCTACACCGAGGCCGCGAAGGCCGTCTCCGAGATCCGCCAGATGGGCCTGCGAGGCGTCTGCAACGGCTTCCTCGTCGACAGCCTGATCTCGGTCGGCCGCTTCGACGACGCCCGGGCGTGCGTCTCGCTCTATCCGGAACGCTATCAGCAATTCGTCGCCCTGGGGGCGATCGCCGAATCCCAGGCACGGCGAGGCTCGGCCGAGGCGGCCCGTGGCTGGATCGCTCGCGAGGTTCCGGAGAACTACCGCCCCACCCTCTACCGCAGGGTCACCCGCGGCCAGCTCGACGCCATCGAGCAGAACCGGACCCAGGAAAGCTTGAAGAACGACCTCGGGAACTTCTGAGGAGCTGGGTCAAATTTCTAGCACCTTCCCCTCTCCAACGAGGGGGGATTTTTTTCGTCCCGCATCGCTGGACCGGCTTCACATAGAGCCTTCGCCGGCACGGAAGACGAGGCTTCGAACGATCTCCTCGCACTCCGCCAACTCTTGATCCTGCATGCCCAGCTCGCACAGGTAGGAGGCCAGGGCGAAGTTGGTGCCGTCGGAGAGGTGCCAGACGCGGAGGAATTCCCCTTCCTCCCGCTTGAGGAAACTGGCGG
>CALKTZ010001035.1 GCA_937997355.1 uncultured Planctomycetales bacterium
GGGGCAAAGGACAAGCCGATCTCCGAGGCCGCCGGCCGGTTCTCGGACGAGCCCCATCGCCGCAATTTCCTCGACTGCATCAAGTCGGCGGGACGGCCGAACGCCGATATCGAGGAAGGGCACCGCTCGACCGTCCTGGCCCACCTGGGGAACATCGCCTACCGCGTGGGGCGCTCCCTTACCTACGACGGCAAGGCCGAAACGATCCTCCGAGACGACGAGGCCGCCGCCCTCCTGCGCCGCAACTACCGCGCGCCGTTCACGGTGCCGGACCAGGTGTGAGGCGGTCTTGGTCCTGGATGGGCGGAGAACTGTGATGGATCCGATTCAGCAATTCGAAAGCTTTCGAGGCGAGCTTATCGGACGCCGCATCACCTTCGTGCGGCTGGCGGCCAACTCACTCTTACTTTACGTCGAATGCGAGCCGGGTGATAAACAGGGAATGGTCATCTGGCTCGAACCGCCGTGGCATGTTTCCATCCCCGCGGGGGTGGTCGCCGGTTCACGACAGGCGCAGGGAGAAGGCGACGATGGAGCGACAATGGAGGAACTCAATCGAGTCAGCGAACCGATCTGCGCGGCGCTGCTTAATCGACCCATCATCGATGTTCTGATCGAGGACCGGTCACGCTCGCTGGCCTTGACTATTGAAGGTAACAATTGCGCCAGAACGTTCGTCTCGGATCCCAGAGACGATGAGTGCTGGCACATCAGGGAGAACGCGACAAAGCTGACGGTGTACGGCTCACCGTCGAAGCTGGAGACTAGAGGCGGGAACGCCTGATCTCGTGGCACCCGGCGGGAGGCAACTCGTGCGGCGATGCTGGGTGCTGAAGGATGAACGACGCGTTCCGAACTTGCATTGCTGCCCGACCATGACCGCTCAGGCCAACCATCGATGCGACGAGCACCCGAATGGGCTCGATTGCCCAGATCTCTTCGTATATTACTCCCCCGTCTTCCGGGAATATGGCCTTGTCAACCACGTGGAGCATGAGGTCGGCATCATCGACTTCTGCCCCTGGTGTGCGGCTCGGCTCCCCGAGTCGCTCCGAGACCGCTGGTTCGAGGAATTGTCCGCGCTCGGCATCGACCCCTGGAATGCAGAGGTGCCTGAAGCGTTCCTGTCGTCGTCTTGGTGGTCGAGTGCCCCCGCCTAAACAGTGGGATTACGACAGACGGCGGCTGAGACTTCCCCACTTAAAATGACAGAATCAAGTGATTTTTCTATTAAGGTTTGGCCGCCTTGAGGTAGTCGGCGTAGGCCGCCGGGTAATCCGCCTTCCCCTGAAAGAGCAACACGCCGAACCGGAGCCGGAGCGTTTGCCCCGCCTTCACGGCGACCGCGCTCTTCTCCCCCTTCGTGAAGGCGTTGATGCCGAACGGGTTGGCCACCAACAGGCCATAGTCGCGGGCGTGGAACCGCGACTCCCGGAAGTTCTCCGGATGGGTCATCAGCACGATACCGGCCCGATTCCCATCCTTCGCGGGGCCATCGTAGGCGCACCAGGCCGCCGGCTTCCCCCAGAGCTGTTTTTCATTCTTGAGGTTGTCGCTGTTCAGGATCTGCCCCGATCCGTGCTTCACGGTGAGGGGGGTGGCCATGCGGACGCCGAGCCCCATCTCCTCCTGGTCGCCGAACACGATGGCATCTCCGGCCGGCTTGAAGGTGGAATCCCAGAGCAGGAGATTCCCTTCGGGCCGAGCCAGGATCGTGAACCGGGCGACCTCCTCGGCGATCGTCTTGCCGCCCTTCTCGTGAAGATTTCGGACCGCGAACTCCCCTCGTCCCGCGCCTCCCTTCGGCGGCTCGACGAACTCGGCGTGTCGCACGCGGTCCTTGTTCCGCCAGCCGTCGGCGCCACTGATGTCGCCGAAGGCCATCCAGAGCCCGGGGTGCATGGTTGCGTGGTCGGTCGGATCTTCGCCCATCCTGGGGGGGCGATTCCGCGAGATCCGCACATCTCCAGGCGCGTACAGGTCCTTGAAGAACGGCCGGGTGGTCGACTCGTCGGCCGTCACGTAGATGGCGAACGGCTTGCCGCCGACGGTGATCGCCAGCCCCTCGGGGCGCTTCTCGAACTGCACGGGGGCCGATTCCGGATTCGCGGCCAGGCCGGATGAAGCGAGCACCGGGATCATCAGGATCGAGCCGAACACAATCGAGCTTCTCATGAACGTCTCTCGCGTCGGTGGCAGGGGGTCGTCGATTCGCGGCGTGGCCCTCGATTGTCGGGGGGAATCATGCGTCGGTCAAAGGGGTATCCCCCGATCAGGCACGCGCCGGAACCCGATGCCCGGGAGCGGGGGAAATCGAGAGGGTGCGTCTCGGGTGCGCAAAACGTGAGGTATATTCTCAATAGGCCCATCTGTGGGAAGCGTTCGCTGTATGCGCCGAAGAAGGCTGGAGCGAAAACGGGACTGGCTCGCCGGTACTCCGTGCGTGGCCGTCCCATTTTTCGCGGGACCGATGCCGAACGCAAAAATCCGGAGACCTTCGGTCGGCGGTATCGGCGGGGTCGTCCGGTGGCACGCGCCGAACAGAAATGCGCCGAACGAAGCCAATGCGGAGGTCCGCGCCGAACGAAGCCATTTCTGCCGAACAGAAATGCGCGAACGAAGCCAATTCTGCGAAACGAAGCCAATCGACTGATTTCCGCATAGATC
>CALKTZ010001036.1 GCA_937997355.1 uncultured Planctomycetales bacterium
CATCGTCGGCAAGTTGCGCAAGGTCCCAGGCATGGAGGCGATCGTCACCCTGCGATTTCGCGGCGAGCTCCCACTCCGCCTCGGTCGGCAACCGCCCGCCGACTTCTCTGGCGTATAACTCGGCCGTGTCGTAGCTGATGAAGACCGCGGGATACAAACGGGCGGCCCGATCATCCTTCAGTTCGTCCTGGAGCGTCTTGAAGCCCGACTGCCATTGCTTGAACTTCTCCTTGTGCTTCTCGCCGTGCCCCTTGAGGAAATCCTCGATCTCGCCGTTGGTGACCTCGGTATCTTGAATGTAATACGCCGAAACCTGCACGCGATGCGGCGTGCAGGAATTCCCCAACTGATCGCTTTCCGCCTCGACGATCGGCTCGTTGTTCCCGGGATTCCCCTTGGCGGCCTCGGCTTTGATGGCCCTGGGGTCCCCTTGATAGAATTCCTTCTCGGGGATCGCGATGAAGCGGATCTCCTTGTTCGAGTTGCGCACGATGGCCGGCGGCCAGCTATCTCCCACGGGCGAATCCGGCGCCGGGGAATATCCTTCCGGCAGATACGCCACTTCGTTGAGCCGCTTGAAACGAATGCGGTCATCCGAACGCAACATCACATTGGGATAGGCATCATCCTTGTAGCCGAAATCGGCCACCGCCTCATAACCGGCGGGGAGCGGCTTGAGATTCTTGGGGGCCGGGGGCGTTGGCGGGATATCGGGGGACTTTGGGTTCTCGGACTCCGTCGTATTCTTGGGATCTTGCCGGGCGATCTTGGGCCTGGGATCTCCGAGTTCCGGCTTCGTCCTCGAATACAGGAAGAACGCGCCGGTCCCTCCCGCGAGGCCGACCAGCAGCAGGGCGGCCGCCGCGACCGGCCACGGCGACTTCCGGGGCTTCGCGGCCTGTTTCGTTTTCTGTTTCTGTGCCTGCTTCGCGGCGGGATCGTGCTCTTCCTCGTGCGCCTGCACGGCCTTGCTGAAGGCGTCGTAAAGCTCGGCGGCCGTCTGATAGCGTTCCTTGGGGTCCTTGGCGAGGCAGCGGAAGACCACCTTCTCGACTTCCGGCGGGACATTGGCCTCGGGATTGACATCCTTGAAGGGGGCAGGAGGCCGCAGCATGTGCGCGGCCATCATCGCCATGCGGCTCCCCTGGAAGGGAAGCTCCCCCGAGAGGAATTCGTAGAGGATCACCCCGGTCGAATAAAGGTCGCTCCGGCCGTCGATCTCCTTGTCGCCGCGAATCTGCTCCGGGCTGGCGTAGCCGGCGGTCCCCAGGAAGACCGAAGCACCCGTCAGCTCCTGGGTCCGTTCGTCCTCGGCCGCCTTGTCGTCGACCATCTTGGCGATGCCGAAGTCGAGGACCTTCAGATTCTGCCCCGTCGGCTTGTTGTCGACGACCATGAGGTTCGATGGTTTCAGGTCTCGATGGACGATCGGCTTCGCCCGGCCGGTGGACTCATCGATGTAGCTGTGCGCTTCTTGAAGGACCGAGCAGAGTTGCCGGAGCATCGACGAGATCCAGGAGAGCGGCATGGGGCCTTTCTTCTCCTTGAGTATCTTGTCGAGGCTCTGCCCCCGGACGAACCCCATCTCGATGTAGGCCATCGACTGGCTGCGCTTGAAGTCGTAGATCGCGACCGAGTTGGGATGCTGCCCCAGGCGATCCATCACACGCGCCTCGCGACGGAAGCGCTTCCAGCCGTCGGCGTTCCGGGCGATCTCGGGCTTGATGAGCTTGAGGGCGCGGTCGCTGTCCAGCTCGACGTGCCGGACTTTCCAGACCTCGCCCATCCCCCCCTCGCCGATCTTGTCGAGGAGATGATACTTCCCGAAGACGACGAGCCCCTTGGCGATCACCGGCGGGGGAGACGCGTCCCAGTCGCTGGTTTCCTTGGAGTTCCCGCCCCCGGTGCCGGAGCCCGACCCCGGGTCGGACCCGGTATCCGGCCCCATGCCGGCCGTCTCCGCGGTCGGGAAGGCGTTGAATCCGCCGTTCGGATTGGGCTGGGTTTCGAACCCGGTGTCCCCTCGGGTGACCTTGCCCGTCGGGGCCTCGGTGGGCTGAAAAGCCGGGGGGTGAGTCGCTCCCCGAGGCGGGAAAGTCCATTCCGAATCGCCGCGACCGGCCTTGCCGTGTTCGGTCCGGGATTTCCGCGCATCATCGGCCGACGGGACGGGCGCAGGCTGAAACCAGGTCCCATCATCGTCGTCATGATGGATCGGAGGATCAGGTTCGGAGTTCATTGGGCTCCTCCCTGGACGTCGAGGCACCGTCCCACGGCGTTCTCTCTGGAATCTGATTTCGCGCGGCATCGCGGCCCGTCCGCGGGGCGAGGGCCTCATGATTCTACTCTATCCGCGCCGAGGTCCCAACCGAAAGTGGTATTCTTGACAAGTCTTTCGGCATTTCGAAGTCCTCGTCGGGCCGGCCGCGTCCACCTACCTTCTTCAATCAATAATGCCGGAGCCCGACCGAAATCGAAGGGGAATCCGGACCGGTTCTTGGACAACCCCGAGATTCGAGGGATTTCCTTGGAACGGGAGCGGGAATTCGTAAATTCTTTGTGATAGGATGACCGCGAGGTCATAATATCCGGTCGAGCGGGATGGTCGCGAGAGGGCGCCGATGCCTCTCCGGCGTCAAAGTATGGCCCCGGCGATTCGACTCCGACCCGAGTGTTGACCAGGGAGGCGACATCGATCATGTCCAACAGCGAAGTGCACTGGCACGAGGGAATGTTCCTTCGTCAGCACCATTTCCTGACGGAACATCGGCAGATGCTCCGGCTGACCCAGCTCCATGGGAAATGGAACCTGCACCACGGCTGGGGGCTGCGTTCGATCGACCTGAACACCGACGCCCTGGGCAATTTCCGGTTCTCGGTCAGCTCGCTCCAGGCCAGGCTCCGCGACGGCACCCTGATCGAAGTCCCCAGCGATGGGCCGCTCCCCGAGATCGATCTCAAGGCGGCCCTGGAAGGGAATCGCAAGGTGACGATCCATCTCGGCGTCCCCGTGCTCAAGTCGGGGCAGCCCAACATCTCGGAGACAGGCCCCGCCGACGGCGCCCGCTATTTCCTGGTCACCCAGCCCTACGAGGACGAGAATCTCGGGGTCAATCCGCAGGATCTCACCTTCCGCAAGCTGAACCTCAAGCTCCTCCTCTCCACCCAGAACCTGGCGGGTTACGAAACCCTGCCGATCGCGCGGATCGAGAAATCGGAGCGGGCCGAGGCCACGCCCCAGCTC
>CALKTZ010001037.1 GCA_937997355.1 uncultured Planctomycetales bacterium
TTCGACGCTTCCGACATCGCCAGATATTTTCTAGGGACCTTTGACGGCGAGGCGGGCGACAACATTTCCAACCTGAAGTTGCAGAAGCTCCTCTATTACGCCCAGGGGTTTCACATCGCGATGCAGGGGAAAGTCCTTTTCCCGGAAGAAATCCTCAGGTGGGAGCATGGTCCCGTCGTGCGGGCGATTTATCAGCAGTACTGCCGCCATGGCTGGCGGGCGATTGATCCCCCGGATGATTTCGACATCGAGGACTACCCGCCGGAAGTTCGAGAGATCCTCGACGCGGTCAACTCGGTTTATGGGAAGTATACCGCCAAGGAACTGGAACATCGGACGCATCGTGAACGTCCCTGGCTGGAGACGTCTCCCGACGGCGTCATTTCCCCCGAGTTGCTTTCCGATTTTTTCACGACGCTGGTCGAAGCGGGGCGACAGCAGATGCCGGTTGACGGCGAAGTCTGGCCGGTCCAATCATTCCAGTTCCAGCAACGTCATACCCTCTCGAATCGAATGGAAGGCCATAGAATGAAGTTGAGGGGAATCGCGGCGAGGTTCCGCGATGCGCCGATCGCGGATTAGGTTGACTTGTTCCGCATGTCATGGCGGATAAGGAACAAGCATGGGGCGTTTCTATTTCGGACAGATTCTCGAGGTCGGATTCCCGGACGGACATGGGAAAACGGCCCCGCATCCCATGGTGATCATCGACAATGACGAAGCATGCAATCGCGGCGAAGATTTCTTGTGCATCCTGATCTCAAGCAGCCCGTCGAAAGATCGCCCTTATTATCACATCCAGGTGCATCACCAAACAAAAGAACATCCCGTAACAAGGTTCAACCGGCCATGCTGGGCCAAGTGCAACGTCGTGAGGGAAATCAACCCTTCCCGGGTGCGTCGCACGTGGGGACACATGCCGGACGACCTTCTCTCTCGCATCGTGGAAATGTATGATCGTTTACTTGGCCTGGGCGATGAATTTGATGATTGGCAATAACGGCTCAAACGGATTTGAACCCGTGATGGAACCTTCAGGCCGGCTTTGATTTGATTGATTGTCCCTTCACTTCCAATCGTTCATGGGAGCATAGCCGGACCGCCGTCATTGTCTCGACTCGTCGATTCCTTGCGACTTTTCCCAACCCCGCTTTTAGACCGCCAACTCGCAAGAAAGGAGGGGATATGCGACATCCGCTCTTGGTCCCCGACCTTCGTGAGTTGATTCAGGCGGGAGAGGTGAGCGCGCTGCAGGATTTCCTGGAGGAGTCGCATCCCGGGCGAGTCGCCGAGATGATCGAGGATCTCGACCCCGATGATGGGGAGATCCTCTTCCGGTCGCTCATGCCCCGCAGCCGGGCCGAGGTCGCGTGCTATCTCGACCCCGAGACCCAGACGCGCCTCGTGGGGGCGATGTCCCCGCGCGACGCGGCCGATCTCCTGCACGTGATGTCGCACGACGAGCGGGCCACCCTGGTCAAGCGGCTCGATGAGGATTTCGTGGATGAGGTCCTCCCCCATCTGGCGCAGGCCGAGAGAGACGACATCCGGAGCCTGGCCAGCTACGAGCCGGGAACCGCCGGCGCCGCAATGACGACCGACTACGTGACCCTCTCCCCCAAGATCACCGTCGGCGAGGCGCTCGAACGGCTCCGCTACGAGGCGCCCGACCGCGAGACCATCTACTGCTGTTACATCGTCGACGACGACCGCCGTTTGATCGGCTTCGTCTCCCTCAAGAAGCTGATCCTCTCCCGACGCGCCGCGAGTATCGACCAGATCATGCAACGCGACGTGATCTCGGCGCGGGTGGACGAGGATCAGGAATCGGCCGCTCGCACGATCGACCGCTACGCCCTGATCGCCATCCCGATCGTCGATTCCCATGACAAGCTCCTGGGCATCATCACGCACGACGACGCGATGGACATTCTGCGTCAGGAACAGACCGAGGACATGCTGGCCTTCGGCGCGGTCTCCGCCTCCGCCGAGCCCGACGAGGGTTCGTATCTGGAGGGGAGTGTCGTGGATTCGGTCCGTCGGCGAATCGGCTGGCTCCTCCTCCTGTTTCTCGGCGGGACGATCACCCGGTTCGTCATCGAATCGTTCGACTGGGTCGACCAGCGGTTCCCGACCATCGCGTTCGACTCGCTCATCCCCCTGCTGATCGGCACCGGCGGCAATGCGGGGAGCCAGACGGTCGGGACGGTGATCCGAGGACTGGCGCTCGGCGAGATCCAGCCGGGCGACACCTGGAAGGTGGTCTTCCGCGAGATGGTGACCGGCTTCTCGCTCGGAATCCTCCTCGGCTGCATCGGGTTCGTCTTCACCTGGCAGGTGCATGGCGACTCGAAGATGTTCGCGCTGGTGATCGCGATGGCGATCCTGGGGATCTGCGTCTGGGCCAACGGCGTCGGTGCGCTTGTCCCTCTTATGGCGAAGCGGCTGAACATCGACCCCGCGCTCGTCTCCGCCCCTCTCATCAGCACGCTCGTCGACGCCACCGGTCTGGTGATCTTCTACACGATCACGATCATCCTGCTGATCCGCATCGCCGGCAGCGGCTGAAACGAAACAATCCGCTCTCGACGCCAGGCCCGTCACGAATTGCCGTAAATGGTTCCCTGGCGCTGGGTGGTGGCCCATTTGGGGCGTCGGCGGAACCAGCCGAGATCCCTGGCATGGGCATGATAGGTGAGCCCGAGCATCCGGATCACCACCATCAGCAGATAGAGCGCGACCACCCAGAATGCCCACATGGCGACCGCCTCGATCCACATCGACGGCAATCGATACAGCAACGCCCAGATCATCACCACCGCGATCGCCACGGCGACGCTCGCCACGAGGCTCGGAAAAACGAAATCCCAGCCCACGCGAACGATCGACCGGAGCACGATGAACGGGTTGGCCGCGATGATCTGCTCGTGGAGCAACGCGGCGGCCAGCGCCATGAGCGTGTAAGAAGTGCCGAGCATCATCAGTTCGACGAAGATGATCCGGTCGATCCAGTCGATGTCGCCGCAGTTGATCCAGTACAGGACGACAGGGAATCCTCCCAGGATCAGCCCGAAGATCGCCGCCCAGAGCCAGCGGCCGATCCCTTCGGAGATGTCGCTCGGATTCCACTCGGGCCATCGGGGATGGTCATTCTCGCCCATCGAGCTGGCGACCAGCATGAGCCCCAGATAGAGGAGGCAATAGCCGAGGACCATCGCGAAGCCGAACATCATCGGCAGGAAGATGGGCATCACCAGGAGCCCGATCGCCCAGTTGGCCCGCCCGAGAGGGTCCATCAGCGAGATGACGTCGAACAGCGGCAGTGTGAAGAGCCACAAGAAGGGGGGCAAGAAGATGAGCAGGCCGACCCCCGGGCCGTCGCCGAGCGGATAGGCCAGGCATTCGCCGAGCCCCGGCATGACCCGCGCATGACGCCATCGAGAGACGTTGATCGGCCCATCGTAGGCGTCTTTCGGAACGACGCGGACGGCCCCCGCCAGATTCGGGTCGTTCCAATCAATCGGCTGCGCCATGACTCGTCGAGGAGATCGAAATCCCTTCTCCGCGCCGGATGGATCGCCTCTCGAACTGGCGAGAGGAACGATTGACCCGGCCCACCCATCAGATCCGCTTCATCACCTATCGGCAATGATGAGGTTCGAGGGGGGGCTCGTCAACGGGGCTGCCTTCGCGACGGTCGTGGACGACGGCAACTGGTCCTGGATCGGGGCGCGGAGGGTTTGCAGGAACGCGTCGATCGACTGCCGCTCTCGGGGCGATAGGGCCTTGTAGCGGGCCGTCACGTTCTCGGCCTCGCCGCCGTGCGCCTCGATCGCCTCCTGGAAGGTCTTGGCGCGGCCGTCGTGGAGATAGGGGCCGGAATCCGCGCCCCCCCACAGGGGCGCCGTGCGCCACTCGACCGGGGAAGGCTGCTCGGTTTCCTCGAATTTGTCGTTCCGGATCGTCGGCGAGGGGATGATCGAGCCGTAATAGCCGGTGCTCGACTCAAGCTCCACGCCGAGGTCGTGCAAAAGCATGTCCGAATAAATGCCGGCTACGGGTCCGAGCGATTCCGAGTGGCAGTCGGCGCA